>JACWEC010000002.1 GCA_014653725.1 Pelagibacterales bacterium SAG-MED32
TCATCAGGACCCATTACATTCGAGCCTAAATTATTTATTATTGTACCAGCCTTCTCAACAAGTGATCCATTTGTTGCATAAACACCATATAAATATATTTTAGAATATAATAATACTTTTGGTTTTATTTGATTAAAACGATCTAAAATAGCAACTTCACCAAAATCTGGTGAGCAAGATGACCATATTGCTCCAATAGAGTTCACTGCTAAAAATGCAATGAGTGTCTCGGCGCTGTTTACGGAAACAGCTGCAATACGATCTCCTTTTTTGACCCCAATAGACCTAAAATAGTTAGCTAATCTTGAAGTTTTTGATACTAAATCTTCCTTATAATAACTTTTCTTAAACCCAAGTTCATTGATAAAGGTAATCGGGCAGGAGTTAAGATTAGATAATATATTTTCGGCATAATTAACTTTAATATTTTTGAAAAATTCTTGGTTATATATAGATTTATCTTTTTCAATAACAGGACTGGAACTTCCTTTGTACTTTATGCCCAGATAATCAATTAAGCTTAGCCAAAATTCAGCGGGGTAATTAATACTCCACGACCAGATTTTACTATAATCAAAGTTTAATTGTATTTTGTTGTTTTCTTCTAAAAAAATAAAATAATTATATAATTTTGTTTTTTCAATTCTTTCCTTAGATGGGCTCCAAAGCAACTTTGGCATATTAAAAATTTTTATTATATCTTAGGCAATGTGAAGTGCTTTAGTTTCAAGGTAATCTTCTAGCCCCATGTCTCCACCTTCTCGTCCATTGCCAGATTCCTTATATCCTCCAAAAGGTGAGCCGTAATTATAACCGCCACCATTAACATGAACACCGCCAGCTCTTAATTGCCTTGAGACTCGTTCTGCTCTTTCTTTATCTCCCGTCTGCAAATAGGCAGCAAGACCATAAGGAGTATCATTTGCTATTCTGATCGCCTCATCCTCATCATCAAAAGGAATTATAACTAGTACTGGACCAAATATTTCCTCTTGAGCAACTCTCATATTGTTATTTACGTCAGAAAAAATTGTTGGTTTTACAAACCATCCTTTTTCATGGCCATCGGGCTTTCCAAGGCCGCCTACTAATAGTTTTGCTCCTTCATCAATACCAACTTGAATCATATTTTGAACCCGATCAAATTGAATTTTATCAAAGAGTGGTCCGAGATGGTCACCATCTAGTGTCGGATCACCTACCTTAATTTCTTCGGCAGTTTTTTTTGCAATATCAATTACTTCATCGTAGCATTTTTTTTCTACCAGTAACCTTGTAGGAGCATCACAAGATTGTCCTGTATTAAACATACATTCATTTACTGAATCTTTTACTTTTTCATCTAAGTCACAATCTGCAAAGACAATGTTAGGTGATTTACCACCTAATTCTAAAGTTACTTTTTTTACAGTTTCAGCAGATTCAATAGTTACTGACTTACCTCCTCTTTTTGAGCCAGTAAATGACATCATTTCTATATCTGGATGCCGAGACATCGACACACCTACTCCTTCTCCATCTCCATGTACTAAATTAAATACACCATCAGGAACTCCGGCCTCATCTAGAATTTCAGCGTAAACCATCGCTGATAAAGGTGTATGCTCAGACGGCTTTAAGATACATGTGCATCCTGTAGCAATCACTGGAAGGACTTTCAGTGTAATTTGATTAATGGGCCAGTTCCATGGAGTAATTAAACCACAAACTCCTATTGGCTCTTTTAAAAGTACATCTGAATTAGAGAGAACAATTTTTTCTTCATGCTTCTTTAATGCATCAATAAAACCATCTAAATGTCCTATTGCAGCATCTGCCTGTGCATCTCGAGCCATTCTATGAGGAGCTCCCATTTCTGATGTCATTGCATTAGCAAGATCTTCAAATCTTTTTTCAGAGATCTTCCTAATTTTATTTAATAATTCTAAACGATCATTTTTTGAAGTTTTAGAAAAGCTATTAAATGCATTTTTTGCAACGCTAACAGCCATATCTACATCTGCAGAATTACCAAGAATTATCTCACCTATCAAATCTTCGGTAGCGGGGTTGAGAACTGCCATTGTTTTAGTTGAATTGGGTTTTACCCATTTACCGTTAATATAAAATTTTTGAAGATTTTCCATTTTGTTTTTTATTACATACTATACTATTCAAATTGTAAATTCTTTTTAATATTGTAACTTCATTGTCTTATGAATAAAAATGTTATCATTTCTTGTGCAGTTACCGGATCGGGGGACTCAGTTGGAAAGCATCCTAATATTCCTGTTACTCCTCAACAAATAGCTGATGCCTCTATTGAGGCAGCTAATGCTGGAGCCGCTATAGCCCATATTCATGTTAGAAATCCTGAAACTGGAAAGGGATCCCGAGATAATGAACTCTATAAAGAAGTAGTTAGTCGAATTAAAGATAGTGGAACGAATGTGATAATTAATCTCACAAGTGGAATGGGAGGAGATATAGAAATTGGTCCAGAAGATGATTTATTAAACTTTGGTTCGAATACAGATTTTGTAAATGCACTTGAAAGACTAAGTCACGTTGAAGAACTATTGCCAGATATATGTTCCTTAGATTGCGGCACTCTAAATTTTGGTGATGGAAATATGATCTATGTTGGAACCCCAGAACAACTAAGAATTGGCGCTAAGAGAATTCAAGAATTAGGAGTTAAACCTGAACTAGAAGTCTTTGATACAGGTCATTTATGGTTTGCAAACCAGATGTTAGAGGAAGGATTGCTAGATCAGCCTTCATTGTTTCAAATTTGTTTAGGTATACCGTACGGTGCGCCTGCAACTACTGGTTCAATGAAGAATATGGTTGATATGATACCTGAAGGAAGTAACTGGGGAGCTTTTGGAATTGGAATTAATCAAATGCCAATGGTAGCGCAAGCGGTATTATTAGGAGGCAATGTTAGAGTTGGTCTTGAAGATAATCTTTATTTAGAAAAAGGTGTTTATGCAACAAATGGATCACTTGTTGAGAAGGCTGGTACAATAATAAATAATTTAGGCTCGAATGTAATGGGTCCTGATGAAGCAAGAATCAAACTTGGATTAAAAAGTTGAAAAGAAAGATTGTTTCAATTATTGGAACAGGCGTAATTGGCGCTGGATGGGCGGCACGATTTCTTGCTAAAGGTTATGTTGTTAAAGCTTATGACCCCAATAAAGAGTCGCTAGAAAAATTAAAAAAAAATATTCAGACTGCCTTTAAAAGTCTTAAAAAGTTAGGTTTAAATAAAAACGCTTCATTGAAGAATCTAAATGTTTTTACTAATTTGAATGATGCTTTACATGAAACAACCTTTGTTCAGGAAAATGCGCCTGAAAGTGAAAGAATAAAAAAAAATATTCTAAAAACAATTGATAATATAATTCCCAAAAATGTTATAATTGCATCTAGTTCTTCTGGATTACTACCATCAAAAATTCAATCCGCCTGCAAATTTCCTGAAAGAGTTTTAATCGGACATCCATTTAATCCAGTATACTTATTACCTCTTGTGGAGATTGTAGCTGGTAAAAAAACTAGTCATACAAATGTTAAAAAATTAAAAAAATTATATGAACATATTGGAATGCGACCGCTCATTGTTCAAAAAGAAATTGAAGGATACATTTCAGACAGACTTCAAGAAGCTTTATGGCGTGAGGCCTTGCATATAATAAATGATGGCATAGCATCAACTGAAGAAGTTGATGACGCTATTGTTTACGGGCCTGGATTAAGATGGGCCTTTATGGGAGTATGTTTAACATTTCATTTAGCTGGTGGAGAAACGGGAATGAAACATATGCTAGAGCAGTTTGGTCCTGCTCTAAAGCTGCCTTGGACTAAATTGAAAGCGCCTGAATTATCGAGTAAACTAAAAGAATCAATGATTTCTGGCACGAAAAAACAGGCTGGGAAATTTAGTATCAAAGAGCTTGAGGAACAAAGAGATTTATTTTTGATTGAAATTATGAAAACTTTAAATAAAAATCAAAAGAATATGTTTCCAAATTGGGACAAAAAATATAACAAATTTAAATAAGCTATGAGTCAAAATCTATCTATATCATCATTGAAACGTAATGGAAAATCAATACTTGTTGATTGGAGCGATGGTGAACAAAGTAAATTTAATTTTTTATGGCTAAGAGATAATTGTCCATCAGAAGTTCATCCAACCGCAAGAGAGAGAACTTTTAACCTTTTAACGGTTACAGATGATATTCACCCAAAGTCTTATAAGATAAATGATAGAGGGGCGCTTGAGATTGAATGGAGTGAAGGTGATCATACAAGCTACTATGATAGCGATTGGCTAAGACATAATTGCTACACACTTAAAAGTAAAAAAACTTATATTTCGCCATATTTTCTATGGGATCATAGTATAGAATCTAATTTTGAAGACATTCAAATAGACTATAAAGAAATTATTAGTGGAGATGATGGAATTAAAAAGTGGCTTGAGCAGCTTCACTACAAAGGTATTTCTATTGTTAAAAATGCACCTACGGATAAGGAGTCTGGTTTTGATGTAATTGCTAATATTAGTCACCACAGAGAAACATTTTTTAAAACACCTTTTGAAGTTATTGATATTCCTAATCCTAACAATTCTGCTTATACCGCAGCTGCATTAAGGAACCATTTAGATCTTCCATACTATGAAGTAGCACCAGGATACCAATTTTTGCATTGCTTGATCAACAATGCTTCTGGAGGCGAGTCTGTCGCAGTAGATGGATTCAAAGTTGCTAGTTACATGAAAGCAAATTATACAGAATATTTCGAAACTCTCTTGGAAACGCCTGTTAAATTTGTAAATAGAGATTATACTTCAAATGCTATAAGGGTAATGCATAAACCTCTATTCTCTCTAGATCATAATAATGATTTTAACGACATAAGGTTTAGTGTTGCCTATATGGGAGTTATGGACTGTGGCCCCAACCAAATGGATAAGTTTTACGAAGCTTACAGAAAACTAATCGCTTTACTTCACGATCCTAAATTTGAAATAAATTTCAGACTTAAAGCTGGGGATATATTCAGCTTTAATAATAGACGGGTACTTCACGGTCGAAAAGAATACGATGCTAATTCTGGTGAGAGACACTTGCAGGGATATTATATTGATAGAGATGAAATAATAGGAAGGCTTAATTTTCTAAATAAAATTAATCCTTAGATTTTCTTAAGATTTCAGCAATATTATTCTTGGAAATTACACCAACAAAATTCTTTTCACTATCAACGACATTCAGACCCGACTCACTTTCTAGCATAGCTGGTAGACAGTTTTCTATACTTTCATCGATCATTACCGATGGATTAGACTCATTCTTATTTCCATCTGCGTTCATTATAGATCCAATTTTCAAAACTTTAATTCGATTCACATCTTTAACAAAATTAGAAACATAATCATCAGCGGGATTGAGTAGTATTTCTTCGGCGATACCATCTTGAACAAGTTTCCCACCATTTAGGATAGCAATTCTATCTCCTAATCTAAGAGCCTCATCTAAATCATGAGTTATAAAAATAATTGTTTTTTTTAGATTTTTTTGCAAATCTAGAAGCTGGTCTTGCATATCAGTCCTTATAAGTGGGTCTAGTGCGCTAAATGCTTCATCCATTAATAAGATATCAGGATCTATAGCAAGTGCTCGGGCCAGCCCAACTCTTTGTTGCATGCCACCTGATAATTGATTTGGAAATTTATTTTCAAATCCTGTGAGTCCTACTTTTTCAATCCAATACATTGCTTTATCCTTTGACTCAGATTTGTCTAAATTTTTTATACTTAGTCCAAATTGAACATTGTCCAATATGTTATGATGGGGAAAAAGAGCAAATCTCTGGAATACCATTCCCGTTTTATTTCTTCTAAACTCAAGTAAATCTGCTTTATTCAGTTTAGTTATATCTTCTCCATCAACCAATACCGTTCCTTCTGTTGGTTCTATCAAGCGATTAATATGACGAATAAGTGTCGATTTTCCTGAACCAGATAAACCCATTACAACTTGAATCGACTGTTCCTTTATATCAAGATTTATATCGTCCAGTCCCAATACATGATTGTATTTCGCGAGGAGTTCATCTTTATCAATCCCACCTTTTACTTTATTAGTGTACTGTCTTGCCCTAGGACCAAATATTTTATACAAATTTTCAATTTTGATTTTAATTTCACTCATTTGCGCCTGCTCTATGCTGTTGCATTCTTTTCCCATAAGATTGAGATACTCTATCAAAAATAATAGCCAGTGCTACGATGGCTAAACCATTAAGTAATCCCATCGTAAAGTATTGATTTGTTATTGCCTTTAAAACTGGTTGGCCAAGGCCCTTAACACCAATCATTGAAGCGATAACAACCATGGCTAGCGCCATCATGATTGTTTGGTTAATCCCAGCAAAAATTGTGGGCAAGGCTAAAGGGAGCTGTACTCGAAATAATTTTTGCATCCTGTTAGCCCCAAAAGCGTCAGCTGCTTCTAAGACCTCTTTATTGACTTCTCTTATTCCTAAGTCAGTGAGTCTAATCACTGGAGGTATGGCATAAATTATTACAGCCA
This sequence comes from Pelagibacterales bacterium SAG-MED32, assembly GCA_014653725.1. GTDB lineage: Bacteria > Pseudomonadota > Alphaproteobacteria > Pelagibacterales > AG-422-B15 > CACNXQ01. The sequence goes on from JACWEC010000002.1 coordinate 6,591, forward strand.
ATAAACCGGGAATTTTTCCAATACCAAGTAACATAACAACAGGAATGAGGTAAACAAAGCTAGGCATAGTTTGCATAACATCTAAGATGGGGGTAATCATTGCTCTCGCTCTATCGCTACCAGACATAAGGATACCAACAGGAATTCCGAATCCAATGGTCAGTGCAGTACAAACACCAATGATACTCACAGTAGACATAGTATCATCCCACATTCCAAAATATCCTATGAACAAAAACGCAAATAATGATCCAATAGTTAGATAAATACTTCTACTTCCTAGGTATACCAAGCCAAGTAAAGCAAATATTACAAGTGGCCATGGTGAATTATGAAGAAGCTTTTCAAACCAAACTAAAAAATAAAGAACTGGATCAAAAACAGCTTCAATAGCATCTCCATATTTTGCAGAAAAATTCCGATAAGCGCCATCAACTGACTTTTTAAAAAGTCGAAGACTTTCTGCGCTCATTTCAGGGAATGAAGTAAAAAATTCTATTAAGTTCATCTTAAAAAAAGCGGGCTAAAAAGAATTTAGCCCGCTGTTGTTATCAGCTGTTATATAGCTGCTTCTATTTGTTTACGTGTATCAGCATCAACCCAATCGTGCCACTCACTATAATTTTTTAAGAAGTATAGTGCAGCGTCCTCTCCAGAGGCTTGCTGATCAGCCATCCAAGCTAACACTTCGTTAACAGTTGTGTTAGGCAATGCTCGTTTCTCCATGTAATTCATGGCGCCACTACCCGCTTGATTTTTAAAGCGATCTGTTACGTAAGTGAAGACTTCAGATAAAACCCAAGAATTCTTTTTTGGATCGGCACAATCTTGAGATGTGCAATTAGCCCATTCATCGGCATCAAACGGAACTCCAAAATCTAGTCTTTTCATTGGATACTTTCCAAGAATTGCTGTTGGAGCCCAATAATATCCCATCCAACCTTGTTTTTTATTATACGCTTCTGCGATTGAGCCATCCAAACCAGCTCCTGAACCAGGGTCAACAAGTCTAAAGCCTTTGGACTCAGCGTCAAACGCCTTAAATAAATTGCCAGTGCTTATTTGACAGTTCCAACCCGACGGACAAGTGTGAAGAGCTCCATCACCACCTTCAGGGTGTGGGAATAAATCTGGTCTAGCAAGCGCGTCCTCAACTGTTTGAATGTCAGGATTTGCGTCAGCTAAATATTGTGGAATCCACCAGCCTTCTTCACCATAACTTGAAAGAACCATAGCGCCATAATGAAGCTTGCCTTCATCAACAGCTTTATCAAGTTCAATTCTATTTGCATTTGCCCACATTTCAGGTGCTACATCTGGCTCACCTTTAGAAACCATTGAAGCTGTTGTAGGTTGCGTTGAACCAGGGACTAATTCGACATCACATCCAAATCCCTTTTCTAAAACAACTTTGTCTAAATTAGCAAACATTTCTGCTGATGCCCAATCCATTTCAGCAACTGAGATGGTACCGCAATCAGAAACTTCTTGATTTCTGTCACAACTGACAGCGAAGATCATTACAAAACCTATGAGGAATGTTGCAATAATCGATCTTTTAGAGAATAAACTCATTCTTAACTCCCATTTATTAATTTTTCTAATTATTAATTGAAACATATATCCATCCTTCTATCTAGGTAAAAAGGTGGAAATTTTAGTAGTTTACGGATAAATTCTAAACCACTGATTTATATAATTTATTTCCTGCATATATTTCAATTAATGGAGCGCTCATAACAAATACCGCGCCAATAAATTCTCTCATTGTAATAATTTCATTGGCTAATAGATATGCAGATATAATGCCGATAACAACTTCGAACATAAGTAAAATTCCAGCTCTTCCCGGATCTACTTGATCTTGACCGAAAGTAATAAGCCAATATCCAGGTAGCAACCAAATAAAAGCAAATATTAAAATAATTATATAAGTATTAGATAATATTTCAGTATCGAAACCTGCGAGCACCTGTCCATCTGGCAATAGAGTTGCGATGATAACAAATAACCCCCCTATAAGTATGAAAATTGAAGTTCCAAAATTAACATCCAATTCCTTATTTATTCTTATTATAGTTGCACAAACTGACCACAAAAAACCAGAAGTAATACCAAATAAATCAGCAAGAGAAGTAGGCAAAATATTACCTTTGTCCAGCCCTGTTATAATAAAAAGACCTGTGAAACCAGCTGCTATGGAAAAAGCCCTGTATATAGTTAAAGGAGTTCTTAAAAATACAATCTCAATAATTGTACTCCAAACAGCTGTAAGGTAAAAAAATATTAAAATCCTTGCAACGTTACCACGTAACAGTCCCTCATTATATAGACACATTGCCGCCGCACCAGCGGTCGCTGCAATTATTGTAAGAATTATGTTTTTTTTAGTAAGTAAATGTACGTTCTTTAGCGAGAAACTTAGAAGAAAAAAACCAGCAAGCATAAAGCTTAATGTTAGAGGTATTGCATTATTGTTTGCATACTCATTTAACAAACGAAGAGGATACCACCATGTTCCCCAAAGCAGAGTAGATAATACTATTGCCAAACTTGGATTTAAGTTTTTTAACATTATCTAATGTTGTACTATAAATACAATGTTTGATAAAATCATTTCATGAAATTAAATAACTTTGATTATATTATAATTGGAGCTGGCAGCGCTGGTTGTGTACTAGCTAATCGCCTTTCATCAAATACCTCTATTAATGTCCTGCTAATAGAATCGGGACCTTCAGACAATACTTGGAAAACTGCAATGCCTGCGGCACTTCTTTATACAATGCACGATCCAAAATATAATTATCTTTATGAATCTGAGCCAGAACCATTTATGCATAATAGGACTATGTTCTGCCCCAGAGGTAAGATGTTGGGAGGAAGTTCCTCGCACAATGGAATGGTTCATGTAAGAGGCAATGCAAAAGATTTTGATAACTGGGGCCAGTTAGGTTTAACAGATTGGACTTACGATAAAATTTTGCCCTATTTTAAAAAATCTGAGTCAGTTGAGGGCTTGGATGCAAATTTTCGAGGAGATTCAGGACCTCTGAAACTTTCAAGATCCACAAATGGCAATATTCTTAGTCAAGTTTATTTAAATGCCGCACAACAAGCTGGGTATCAAATAAATAATGATATGAATGGCAAAGAACAAGAAGGTTTTGGTTTAATGGATACAACTATTTTCAATGGTAAGAGACAAAGTACAAGCGTTACGTATCTTCATCCAATAAAGCACAGATCTAACTTGGAGATATTAACAAACGTAACTGTAAATAAAATACTATTTGAAAATAAAAAAGCGGTTGGAGTTGAATGCAAAGCGAATGGTAAAAATAACAAGTATTTTTCAACTAAAGAAGTCCTTCTTTCTGCTGGGGCTATAAATTCACCTCAGTTACTCATGCTTTCTGGAATTGGCCCAGAAAAAGAATTATCAAAACATAACATTGAGCCAGTAGAGTGTTTGGAGGGAGTTGGTATAAACTTACAAGATCATCTTGAAACCTATGTTCAATATAAATGTAAAAAGCCTGTCACACTTCACAGTGCTCAGAATCCATTAAAAATGGCATTGATAGGTGCCGAATGGTTTTTGTTTAAAACAGGTGTTGCTGCGCACTCTAATCTAGAAACAGGTGGCTTTGTGAAGAGCAACGAAATGTCTGATTATCCAAATATACAATTCCATTTTTTTCCATCTTTAGTTTTAGATCATGGTAGAAAGAGTTCTACCTGCCATGCTTTTCAAGCCCATGTAGGACCGATGCGACCTACCAGCAGAGGATCAGTAAAATTAAAATCAAATAATCCAAACGATGCACCTTCCATCCAATTCAACTATATGCAAACCGAACATGATCTTAGAGAAATGCGAGAAGGTATAAAAATTGCAAGGGAGATATTTAATCAAAAGGAATTCGATGAATATAGAGGGGATGAAATCTCACCAGGAAGCAATATAAATAATGATGCAGATCTTAATAATTTTATAAGAGATAAAGGAGATACTGCATACCACCCATCGTGTACGTGTAAAATGGGAAAGGATGATCGATCAGTGGTAGACGAGGAACTCAAAGTATACGGAATAGATAGTTTAAGAGTCATTGATGCATCAATTATGCCCAATATCATTACAGGTAATTTAAACGCATCAACTGTAATGATTGCTGAAAAAGCGTCTGATTTAATTGTAAATAATTAATTAATTTCAGTAATAATCTGATTCTTCTTAGAGTCGTAAATATGTACTGGACCATCAAAACATTTGATCAATATTTTTTGATCTTCAAGTTTAATGACATCTTCGATGCCTGATGTTCCACATGTACTATGAAATTCAGTATCATTAGTGTTTTCGAAAAAATCAACATTTTTGGATCTTTCAATTACAGTTGTGATAACCACAGTTGTACCAACAATAATTAAAAATCCTAAAAAAATAACTATGAATAGTAAAATTCTCTGGTTCATTTAAAATACTATTAATGATCTATGAATATAAAGTCAATGATATCAAGCATAGCGGGCTAAGACTTGATAAATATATTTCATTAGAACTCTCTCATCTGAGTCGATCAAAAATTAAGCTTTTAATAAATAATAAAATGGTACTTGTGAATGGTAAAAGGCAAGATCCAGACTATAAAATTTCTTTTAAGGATAAAATTAAAGTTACAGAAGAAATTAAAAATGAGACTTCTTTAAAAAGTGAAAAAATAGATCTTAATGTTATTTATGAGGATGAAGATTTAATTGTAATTGATAAACCTGCTGGAATTGTAATGCACCCGGGTGCTGGCAACAAATCAGGCACAATTGTAAATGCTTTAATTAATCATTGTGGCAATAGTTTAAAATTTGTCGGAGACTCGCAAAGACCTGGAATAGTTCACCGAATAGATAAAGATACAAGCGGGCTAGTTGTTGTGGCAAAAAATGATTTCAGTCATCAACGCCTTTCGCTTCAATTTGCCAATCATTCCATAAGAAGGGAATACTTTGCTGTCTGTTGGGGAATAATAAAACCCGCAAATGGAAAAATATCATCTTTAATTTCAAGAAGTAATAAGAATAGAACAAAAATGATGAGCTCTAAGATAAAAGGTAAAGAAGCAATAACTAATTATAAAACCATTGAAAACTTAAAAACCAGTAATGGAAATACAATTGCAAGCGTAATTGAATGTAAGCTTCATACTGGTAGAACTCATCAAATTAGAGTGCATATGACTGATAAGGGGTATCCTCTAATAGGGGATAAGACGTATGGAAGATCGCCTAAAGGAAAACTAAAACAATTATCGGATAGAGCAATTTCTGCAATTAATGAACTGCCAGGGCAAGCTCTACATGCAAAAAGTCTAGGTTTCATTCATCCAAAAACAGAAAAAGTTCAATTATTTCAGTCTGTTATCCCAGATTACTTGAGCAATCTAATAAATTCTATTAAAAGCTGAGCATTGAAAATAAGCATATAACTACCATATTTAATGTATGACCAATAATAACAAATTACCTGTGTTGTCTAATGAAGGCAGCTTAACACACTACCTTCAGCAAATAAAAAAATTCCCAATGTTAACTGAAAAGCAAGAAGTTAGCCTTGCCAAGAAGTGGAGAGACAAAGGAGATACAAGTGCAGCTCATGAATTGGTTACAAGTCATCTGAGGTTGGTGGCAAAAATAGCAATGGGATACAGAGGATACGGACTTCCAGTCACAGAATTAATTTCTGAGGGCAATATTGGCTTAATGCAGGCCGTAAAGAAGTATGACCCTGATAAAGGTTTTCGTTTAGCAACATATGCGATGTGGTGGATTAGAGCAGCTATACAAGAATATGTTTTAAAGTCATGGAGTTTAGTTAAGATCGGTACAACTGCGGCACAAAAAAAGTTATTTTTCAATCTTAAGAAATTAAAAGGAAAACTCAGTGATTATAACGAAGGCTCATTAAAACCTCATCAGGTAAGTGAAATTGCGAGTCAATTGAATGTTTCAGAAAAAGAAGTCTCTGAAATGGAAGGACGAATGTCAGGAAATGATTACTCACTTAATGCAATTGTCAGTGCTGATGGTGAAGAAGAGTGGCAGGAATGGCTAGTAGACGAAGATGCAGACCATGAAGTTAAAATTGCCGAAAAAGAAGAAGTAACTAAACGAAAAGCACTCTTGTCTAAAGCTATTGATGTACTGAATGAAAGAGAAAAATATATAATTCAAGGAAGAAAGTTATCAGAAGATCCTAAAACTTTAGAGGAACTTAGCAAAGAATACAATATCAGCAGAGAACGCATAAGGCAGATTGAAGAGAGAGCATTTCAAAAATTACAATCTGAAATGTTGAGTCTAGCTCGAGATACGAAGTTAATCCAAGCCTAATCAAATAATTTATTTATCAAGATTGTATCTTCGCGACGAGGACTTGTTGAAATCAGGTCAATTTTTGTATTTGTGAGTTCGGCAATACGCTCAATATATTTTTTAGCATTAACAGGAAGATCATCATAATTATTAATGCCCGTCGTCGAACTTAGCCAGCCTTTAAAGGTTTCATAAATTGGCTCCAATTCCTCTTGGTCTTGTTCTGAACTTGGATAAAAATCAATATCTTCACCTTTTAATTTATAGCCAATACACATCTGTATTTCTTCAAAGTGATCTAAAACGTCAATTTTTGTAAGGGCAATGCCTGTAGCGCCTGATTGAGTCAGTGCCTGACGAACCAATACGGCATCAAACCAACCACATCTTCTCTTTCTGTTTGTAACAGTTCCAAATTCGTGACCAATTTCACCCAGTTTATTGCCAACTTCATTATCTTGTTCAGTTGGAAAAGGCCCATTTCCCACCCTTGTAGTATAAGCTTTAGTTATTGCTAACACATGATTAATTACTTTTGGGCTCAAGCCACTGCCAATTGAAGCATAACTTGCATGAACATTAGATGATGTGACGAATGGATATGTTCCATGATCAATATCTAACAGAAATCCCTGAGCTCCCTCAAATAGAATCTTCTCATTATTGTCTTTAATGGTGCCAAGAATTTCATTAATTGTTTTTGCAAATGGTCTAGCAAACTGCCCTAATTCATAAATCTCATCAAGTATATCGACAGATTTGTACTCTTCGTTACCTAGTCCTCTCATTATTGCATTATGATGATTCAATAATACGTCAATTTTGGTTATTAATTTTTCTTTATCAAATAAATCGCACAATCTAATTGCTCTTCTTCCAACTTTGTCTTCATAGGCTGGCCCTATTCCTCTTTTAGTTGTTCCTATTTTTATAAGATTATTATTTTCTCTTATAGCGTCTAGTTTTTGATGGATAGGCAATATAATTGTTGCCCTATCAGAAATAAATAGATTATGTGGAGAGATTTTTACACCTCTATTAACTAAACTTGTTATTTCTTTTTTAAGAGCAGATAAATCAAGAACAACCCCATTACCAATAATTGAAATTTTGTCTCCGCGCAAAATGCCTGAAGGTAATATATTTAACTTGTATGTCTCATTATTAATTACAAGGGTATGGCCAGCATTATGACCACCCTGAAATCGGATTACAAGGTCAGCTTGGCTTGAAAGCCAATCCACAATCTTTCCTTTTCCCTCATCGCCCCATTGGGATCCAACAACTACAACACCTGTCATTTTTTATCCTAGATATTAAGAAAAATATTTAGTAACGTTTTCAGTTAATTTATCAATTTTGTTCTGACTTTTACACTCTATCATAACTCTCAAAAGTGGTTCAGTGCCAGACATTCTAACAATGATTCTACCTTCACCTGCAACTTCTTCCTCACACTTTTTAATAAAACTCTTAGTTTCATCAATTTCCAAAATATTCTTACTTCTAACTTCAAAATTAATAAGGTTTTGAGGATGCGGAGTAAATAAATTAAAAATTTCACTAGCCAGTTTTTTATTTTGCATGATAATTGTAAGAACTTGTAGGGCAACAATAATACCATCACCAGAGGATGTATAATCCCTCATGATAATATGACCTGATTGCTCCCCACCTAAATTTAGATTTTCATTAATCATTTTTTCTTTGACATATCTATCGCCAACATTTGCTCTAACTAATTCAATATTATTCTCATTGAGTAGATTTTCTAACCCAATATTGGCCATTGAAGTCCCAACAACTTTATTTTTTTGAAGTAAATTTTTTTTGCTCATATGTAATGCTAGCAACGCAAGGATCTGGTCGCCATTAATGACATTTCCTTTCTCATCGACTATTGCTAAGCGGTCTCCATCTCCATCTAATGCAATGCCTATATCAGCTTTTTCCTCTATTACAGTTTTTGCTAATAAATCAGTATTTGTTGAGCCGCACTTATCATTGATATTTATTCCATTTGGCTGAGTTCCAATTTTAGTTACCTCTGCTCCTAACTCCCATAAGATAAGAGGAGCTGATATATATGAAGCACCATGAGCGCAATCAACAACTATTTTTAAACCATCAAGTCGTTGCGTCTTTGGAAATGTATTTTTCAAATATTCTATATACCTTCCATTTGCATCTTCTAACCTTTGAGCTCTTCCTATGTTTTCAGGCTTGGCTAGAGACTCTTCAAGTTTACTTTTCATTAGATTTTCTATCTCTAGCTCTGTCTCATCAGAGAGCTTGTTACCAAGTCTATCAAATATCTTTAAGCCGTTATCTTGATATTGATTATGAGATGCTGTGATCATAATTCCAAGGTCAGCTCGCATTGACTTTGTTAACATTGAGACTGCAGGAGTTGGGATCGGGCCAAATAAAAAAACATCCATGCCCATTGAAAGTAAACCAGATGTTAAAGCCTGTTCGATCATGTAACCAGATAGCCTAGTATCTTTTCCAATAACAACCTTATGCCTGTGATCTCCTTTGGTAAAATATTTTCCAAGTGCCATCCCTAGATTAATTAGGGTAGGTCCATTTAATTTATCGCTGTTTGAGCTTGCTCGAATTCCATCTGTTCCAAAATATTTTTTTTTCATATCAATTTCGAATAGACTTTTATTGCTTGGTTTGTCTCATATACGTCATGCACTCTGAATATTTGAATACCTTGAGACAGACCATATAAAACTGAAGCTATCGATCCCCCTTTACGATCATCGTATAATTCATTTTTTTGAATCTTTCCAATAAAACTTTTTCGAGAACTGCCTAACATTACCGGTAGACCAAGTGAGTGAAGTAAACTAATCTTTTTTATAAGTGTCAAATTTTGTTTCAGAGTCTTACCAAAGCCAATGCCTGGATCAATAATAATTTTATTTTCAGATATTCCTTTTGATTTACATTTTTCTATTTGCTTTTCTAAAAAATCATAAACATCTAGTAAAACATCTTTATATTTAATTGATTTTTGCATTTTCGCAGGATTAGAGATTGAATGCATTATAATGAAAGGAATTTTAGCATTATTTAAAAAACTTATAGCTTTACTGTCATACCTTAATCCCGAGACGTCATTGATAAAATCAATATTATATTTCATTACAGCTTTCATTACTTTAGATTTTCTTGTATCAACTGAAACTAAAGAATTTCTCGAATTACTTTTGATTTGATCAATAACTGGCATTATTCTTTGAAGTTCTTTTTTAGCTGGAACTGTCTTTGACCCAGGTCGTGTAGACTCTCCTCCAACGTCAACTATGGCAGCGCCCTCTTTCTTTAACTTTTTGTATTGAGCAAATGCGTCATTAACTGATAAAAATTCTCCTCCATCAGAAAAACTATCTGGGGTGACGTTTAATATTCCCATTATTATGGGTTTATTAAAATTTAAATTTTTAATCTTCTTTCTGGTTTTTGTTATTTTTTTGAGTTGAATATTGATTATCTGACTAATGTCTTTTGATAATCCATTGACCTCTTTTAAATGGAGATATTTTGATGAAATTTTTTTACCATCTCTTTTAATTAATTCAATTCTATCAAAATAAAATTTGGAAGAGCCAAGTTTTAGAGAGTCTTTATTTTTATTATTATTAAATATGGGTCTTACGTAATACTTAACAAGTTTACGCGAAGCGGTCATATTTAATTTAGTTTAACTAGTCTGTGGTTTGGGCTTGAAACCAGGAACAACTGTTGAAGGTTTTCCACTTTTAGGTACTGATGGACCAGCATTATTAATTTCCTCTTCTGGGTTTGGTCTGTCAATTTTTCCATCCTTAAGTAACGACAATATTTCGTCTCCATTCAAAGTTTCATATTCAATTAAGCCTTTTGCAAGAGCATGAAGATCTTTAATTTTATCATTAAGGATCTTCCTTGCTAAATCATAGCACGTATCAACAATTATTCTAATCTCAGAATCAATCATTCTAGCTGTGTCTTCTGACACATTTTGATGTTTCTGAACTGATCTACCTAAGAAAACTTCTTCCTCGTTTTCACTGTACTGAAGTGGTCCTAGTTTTTCACTCATTCCGTATTTAGTGACCATATTTCTTGCCATTTTAGTCGCCATTTCGATATCAGAAGATGCACCTGATGTTACCTTGTCGTCACCAAAAATTATTTCTTCTGCTACTCTTCCTCCCATAGCAACAGTGATATCAGCAAGCATCTTCTCTCTTGCCATTGATAACTGGTCTCGTTCAGGTAGTCTCATAACCATTCCTAGGGCTCTACCACGGGGTATGATTGTAGCCTTATGAATTGGATCTGATGCGGGTTGATTTAAAGCAACAATAGCGTGACCACCTTCGTGATACGCTGTTAATTCTTTTTCTTCTTGACTCATTACAAGAGATCTTCTCTCTGATCCCATCATGACTTTGTCTTTTGCTTCTTCGAAATCTACCATTGTCACAATTTTTTTATTTTTTCTTGCAGCAAGTAATGCAGATTCATTAACAATATTAGCTAAATCAGCTCCTGAAAAACCAGGAGTTCCCCTTGCAATTGTTCTAATATCTACATCAGGGGCAACTGATATTTTTTTAATATGAACTTTTAAAATTGCTTCTCTGCCCATAATATCTGGATTTGGAACTACTACTTGTCTATCAAACCTACCAGGTCTTAATAAGGCTGGGTCTAATACATCTGGTCTGTTTGTTGCAGCAACTAATATAATGCCTTCTTGGGTATCAAAACCATCCATTTCTACAAGAATTTGGTTTAACGTTTGCTCTCTTTCATCATTGCCACCGCCAAGACCTGCTCCACGGCTTCTTCCAACAGCATCAATTTCATCAATGAATATTATACATGGAGAATTTCTTCTTCCTTGCTCAAACATATCTCTAACTCTTGAAGCTCCCACACCAACAAACATTTCTACAAAATCAGAACCCGAAATTGTAAAAAATGGAACGCCAGCTTCACCCGCAACAGCTCTTGCTAAAAGTGTTTTACCTGTTCCAGGGGGACCAATTAATAAAGCACCTTTTGGAATTCTTCCACCAAGCTTTTGAAATTTTCTTGGGTCCTTTAAAAAGTCTACAATCTCTACAAGTTCCTCCTTTGCTTCATCTATTCCTGCTACATCGTTAAAAGTTACTTTATTTTTGTTTTCAGTTAAAAGTTTTGCTTTTGATCTACCAAAACCCATTGCTCCACCTCTACCACCTTGCATTTGTCTCATAAAGAAAATCCATACACCTATAAGTAATAGCATAGGGAACCATGAAATAAGCACTCCCAGTAGTGAAGGATAGCCATCGTCAAGAGGAGCAGCAGAGATATTCACACCTCTTTCATTTAATCTGTCTACAAGCGTAGGGTCATTTGCAGCATAAGTTCTAAATGAACGCCCATCATCAAATGCGCCATTAATATTGCTGCCTCTTATAACTACATCTTTGACGGACCCAGCTTCTACTTCATCAAGGAATTGAGAATATGTAAGATCAATTACATTTCTTTCTCCACTGGTGTTGCTGAAAAGATTAAATAGACCGAAAACGATAAGGGCAATAAAAACCCATAGTGTAATATTTCTGAAATTCATTTTTTTTAATTGTTCGTTATATTAAATAATTACTATTTTACGTCATGCAAGAAAAGAAAGGTATAAATTTTAACAATATATATCAATTGCTTAACACTAATAATGCTCTATTAATTTTGGCCAATTCTTATTTTTAAGAATAACTTTGAAATTTTGTTCCGAATGTGGACTCCCTCTTTTTTCTTTTGATATTAGAATTTCGTCACTTTTAATCATAAATATGCATCCATTTAAAGTATGACTTTTAAAATCTCCAGTATTAATTTTTTCAATAAGGTTTTGGAGCGACTTAGATCTGGGAACTTTATCCTTATTGCCCATAAGACGGCACAGTTTATTGATAACTCGGTATTGTATTTCAACTGGCGCTTCTTTAAATTTTTTATTATTAAACTTTAAAGTGCTATTTCTACCAAGCGAAATACATTTTTTTAAATAGTTATTAACTGACACAGTAATTGCTTCATCTGCTTTTTTTAAATTTTCTATAACTTCTAGAATTCTTTTCTTATCCAACCCCTCAGTAATTAAATTTTCAGCAATAGCTCTAATACGAGACCTATCGTACTTCATATCTTGATTTGTGTTATCATATATATAAGGTTGCTTCATTTTTGCTAAATACTTAATCAAACATTTCTTTGAATATTTTAATAAAGGTCTAACAATTTTAATCTCTCCTCCTTTATACTTAGAAACTGGCTTTAAAGATGATAGACCTTTTATTCCGCTACCTCTAATTAACCTCATTAAAAATGTTTCAATTTCATCGTCTAAATGATGTGCAGTTAATAAATATTTAAATTTATTTTTTCTACAAACATCTGCTAATAGTTCATACCGATGTTTTCTAGCTGTTGAAAGTGTATTTGAACTACTTATTTTTTTTATAACTTTTTTTGATAGAAATCTTACTTTTTCTTTTTTCATTAGCTTCTTTATCCATTTAATTTCTATAGATGAATCTTCTCGCAACCTATGATCTATTGAAACAGCAATAAATTTTAGATTATTTTTTTTTGCGAAATTTTTAGCCAGATATAAAAGAGCTAAGCTATCTGGACCTCCAGAAAGAGCAACGGTAAAGTTTGCATTTACACCAAGAAACTTGAGTTGTTTTTCAAAATCTGCATCGGTGATCTTCTTTATATTTTTATAATTAATTGGCTTAACTAATTTCACAGCCATTTCTTTTTAATTCTAGATTGCTTCTATCAATGATCGAGGGATTAGCTTCAGGATATGACTCTTGCAGTTGTATAAATGTAATACATCCCTGTTCTTTTTGTTGCATGTTTACTAATGAAATTCCTAATTTTAATAGCGCATCTGGTGCCTTTTTTGCATTTGGGAAAGTTTGATAGAGATTCAAATAATTTTTAGCAGCATCTTTGAAGTTTTCTCTTACGTAATAAGTCTCAGCTAGCCAAAAATGTGAATTACTTAAATAATTTCTATCATCCCCAATGGTAATAAATTCTGTGAACGCTTTTTCTGCTGTTTCATAGTCACCTTGCTTAAGTAAACTAATGGCATATTCATACTGACTTTTTTCATCACTCTCCGGCAGTATTGTTAAAGGCGTTTGTTGTTCCCCAAGGGATACAATATTATCTTGCGATATTGTATTTATAATTTGTTGCTCTTCACCTTCATTATTAATTTTTACTTCAAAAGGTGAATTTTCTTCTTCAGGTAAGCTTGACATATTTATAGTTCCAAGTGATTTTGGCTCTAAATCTAATTCATCTTCATTAGCTATAAACATTTCGCTTTGCATTACACTTAAAGTGTTAGGTTGGGCATTATTTTGAACTTTTTCTATATTCTCAGCTTTAGTGTTTAAATCTGTAAATCTATACTCTGCATCTTCTTTGAATGTGTTAAAATTATTTACAGTAGATTGCATCGTAAAAATCATTTCTTCAATTTGAGCTGTTAGAGATTGAATTTCATTTTGAAGTTCTGCTATTTGAATGGATTGTTTTGCAATTATTGATTGATAATCATCAAGACTTAAATTATTTCCTTGGTCAGAAGTTGTATTGTTAAATGTTGCTTTTTCAAGAACCTTTATTCTACTTTCGATTGTTTCTAGCTTTTGAAGAAGTTTATCTAATGGAATTTCTTCTGCATAGAGAACAGGATTGAATAATGTAAGAGCTATTAAAGTAATGCAAAAATATAGATAAATCTTATTGATCATAAAAATAAATAATTTTTATAAGCCTAGACTTATCTTTTGTCTAAATAAAGGCGTTAATAATTAAATATCTATTTAATTTGTTCTTACAGATACTGATCTTCTGTTTTGTGCCCAGGCCTTTTTATTTGAGCCACTATTCACGGGTCTTTCCTTGCCAAAACTGATAGTGGTAACCCTGCTAGAACTAATCCCTTGTGTCATCAAATAATCTTTAGCAGCATTAGCTCTTCGATCACCAAGTGCTAAGTTATATTCTCTCGTTCCTCTTTCATCAGCATGACCTTCAATCGCTATTGTAACTGATCCATTTGCTTTCAACCATTTCGCCTGTTTTTCTAATGTATTTTGAGCAGCTTTAGTAAGTGAATAGCTGTCGTATGCAAAAAATATTCTATCAGGAACATCGATCGCTAACATTTCAACAGTATCTGATCCAACATACACACCGTCTTGTATTTCTACAGCTGAGGTTGATGATGATGTTGATGTTGATGATGTTGATGATGATGCAGTATCTTTTGGCACAGTTTCACAAGCTGCCAAAAACAAAGCAAATAATATAATTACCAAATATCTGGTATAATTCTGAAAGGTTGAAACCATTTTAATAAACTCCCGTAATATTTTCAAAGCCGTTAGTACTCTATTAACTTAACTTGCGCAAGTCTAGGATAAAGTTATTACATATTCTTTAAAATATGTCTAATTTCAAGGAAAAATTGCCCTTATTGTATTAATTTTGACCAAGATGGGTCGGATGCATCAACCGGTGTAATAATTTTTCTCTCGTTAAACCCAGTCAAATCAATAGACCAAATGGATGAAGAGTGACCGTCCCCTGCATCATTTGCTTTTGTTTCACGATAAAATATTAATACCCTCCCATTAGATGACCATGATGGTGCTTCTTGATACCAATTTTCAGTTAGTAATCTCTCACCACTTCCATCAGTTCTCATGACGCCAATAAAATATTGACCCTGATAAAACTTTGTAAAAGCAATAAGATCACCTCTTGGAGACCAAACAGGTGTTGCGTAATTACCTCCTTGTTTTGAAATTCTCTTTTGATTTCGCCCATTGCTGTCCATTACATAAATTTGCTGGGACCCTCCTCTATCAGAATTGAATGTAATTTTTTTACCGTCAGGAGAATAACTTGGAGATGTATCGATTGCTGGACTGTCAGTTAGTCGTTCAACAACACGATTTGTTAAATCCATGACGTACAAGTCAGAGTTGCCCTCTCTTGCTAAGCTCATAATTATTTTTCCTCCATCTGGAGAAAATCGTGGTGCAAAAGTCATACCCGGAAAATCACCCACAACTTCTTGTATTCCTGTTTGAATATTTAATAAATAAACTCTGGGCAAATTTTTAAAATATGAGAGATATGTAATCTCTTGTCTTACAGGGTTAAATCTTGGTGTTAAGACTAGTTCTTTTCCACTTGTTAAAAAC
Organism: Pelagibacterales bacterium SAG-MED32; assembly: GCA_014653725.1. Classification (GTDB taxonomy): domain Bacteria; phylum Pseudomonadota; class Alphaproteobacteria; order Pelagibacterales; family AG-422-B15; genus CACNXQ01. The sequence goes on from JACWEC010000002.1 coordinate 22,259, forward strand.
TTATGGTTAGCTCCATCTTGGTCCATGATTGCTAGTTTTTTTATTCTTTTATTTTTTGGACCCTCTTCAGCAACATAAACGATCCTTGTATCAAAGTAACCTTCCTCACCTGTAAGTCTCTCATATATTTTGTCTGCAATCATATGACTAATTCTTCTCCAATTTTCAATTGTTGTAATAAGAACTAATCCCTCTATTTCTTTTTCCGCAAATGTATCCCATAAACGAAATTCTACTCTTAACCTATCGTCTTCAATGGCAAGTTCTCCTGTAAGCAAACCTTGGGCTTTTATTAACCTCCAATCTGCGAATCTAGGTTTTAAATGCATGGCGCGATTAGTTTGAATGAATGCCTTATCATCAATTGATGAAAACAAACCACTTCTTTCAAGGTCATCTGAAATTACAGTTCTAATATTTTCTGTTATTTTCTTGTCTATTATTTGTTGGTTATTGTCATGAAAGAACTCACTGATTGCAAGTGGAAGAGGTTCTCGATTACCTTCAGTTATATCGATTTCAATTATCGCAAATGAAATATTAGTGAATAATATTAAGGGAAATAAACATACCAGTAATCTTTTCATATTTAACCTCTTAGTATCTCTCTAGGATCAAAATTCAACTGTAAATTTTTCCAATTATCATAACGCTCAGCTTCTGGTGCCTTTATAGGGTCACATCGTCTTACCGCTCTAAGAGCACTCTCTGCGAGTGTTCTAAAATATTTCTCGCCTGGCTTATTCATCCGTTCATGCTGGACAACTTCTGGTGGTTTTAAAAGCGACCCATCTGTATTTAAAAATACTTTAATTTTTACTATCATTGTTTCATCATAAGGAATTCCGAGTGGAATACTCCAACATTGCATAAATTGTGCTCTGATTGCGTCCTCCTCACTTAGAGTCAGACGCTTATCGAGACTTGGTGTTGAATCAAGGGCTTCATAATCCTTTTCAACGATATCTTCTGGATTTGTTTGTTTTGTATCTTTTTGCTTGTCAATTAACTCAGCTAGTTTGAGAGGATCAAATTTATCTTTCTTTTTTATCTCTGGCTTTCTGACTGGCATATTTTGTATCATTTTTTCTTCAATTTTTTTATTTTCAATTTTCTCTTCTGTGGACGGATCTTTTACTTTTTCATTTGATTTTTCTTCTTTTGGTTTTTGAATTGGTTGATTTAATTTTTGTTCTTCTTTTTTGTTTTCTTTTTCTGGTTTTTTATCCTCTTTCTTTTTACTAATCTGAGGTACATTTGTTTTTTCTGCTATTTCGATCAGTTCAACTTGAATAACAGGAGGCATTTCAAGTTCATCATTATTAAATAAAGGGAGTGAGACTATTGTAAAAAGAAGGATGAACAAGTGAAGTGATACTGATCCTACAACTGAAATTCTCATATTTAAGTCCCATTAATTAATTGCTTATGGGTTTTGTAATTAAAGAAACTTTTGAAAAGCCTGATCCAGATAACTCCCCAAGTACTCTCATTACTTTTCCGTAATCAATTGCCTCATCTCCTCTGACGTATATCTTTGTATCTAATCTATTATCAGTTATTGCTTTTATTTTAGGAATTAATTCATCCAGTGCTATTTCTGTTTCTTGAATATAGATTATACCAGTCTCATTGATTGTTACTTCCATTGGCTCATCATCAGATTGCAGGGAGTCAGCATTGCTTTCAGGAAGATCTACTTGTACGCCAACTGTTAATAACGGAGCAGTAACCATAAAAATTATAAGCAGAACCAACATGACATCAACAAAAGGTGTAACATTTATATCGCTAAAGGGTTTTGAACGAGTATTTCTAATCACTTAATAAATTTCATGTTTATTTTGCACTTAGTCCTCTTGAGAAAATGACATTAAACTGCTCTTTAAATCTATACATTCGGGCATTCTCGTCATTCACTTGGCTTGTGAAAATATTATAGGCTATTACAGCTGGTATAGCTGCCAGAAGCCCTAGAGCTGTAGCAAAGAGAGCTTCGGCAATCCCTGGTGCCACCACTGCTAAGGATGTATTTCTTGATATTGCAATTGACTGAAAAGAATTCATTATCCCCCAAACCGTCCCAAATAGACCGATGAAAGGTGTTGTTGCACCTATAGTTGCGAGATAGCTAAAGTATAGTGAGAGCTTTTCATTTTGATAATCAATTGCGGCTTCCATAATTCGATTAATTCTATCAGTAATGCTGTCGATATTTTTTTTAGTATCTTTATTTGATTTTTCAATTTCATCTACTGCCTCAAGAAAAACATACTTTATAGGACTCTCTGAGAGATGGTGGGTGGTTGATGCAATTTCTTTGATGGTACGTCCTGACCAAAATTCTTCCTCAAATTGTTTGCTGATTTTTTTTAAAGACCTAAAAAGTCGTATTTTATGAATAATTATTGTCCATGAGAATATTGATGCTGCAAATAATATAAGAATTACTAACTTCACTACTAAGTCAGCCCTAAAGAAAAGCGACATTAAGGTGAACTCATCGTTTATTTGACTTGTACTAATCAGAGCTTCGTTTTCCATAATATTATTTTAAAACCAAAAATTGTCTTAAATAGGGCATCAAGTGTTAGTTTTCTTGCTTTCAAGTAAGATTTTGTATAGCTCCATAAAGTCATCTAACCTTAAAACGCACAATGAATTACCAGTTGTTTCCCTATTTCTTCTTGTGATTACCACAGGAAATGAGTCTGATTTAGATGTTTCAATATTTTCTTCGACTTGCTTAATTGACTCATGGATTTTAAATTTTTCAGTTCTCTTTGCCTCAACGTAAATATGAGGAGTGTTTTTTAAATCACTTCCTCCTGATGATTTTATTGCTCCACCACCAGACAGTGGCATTCGTTGTACAAGATCATCTCCACCAAAAACTTTTTCGTTAAAATATTTTGCTAACTCTCTTTCATATCCATCACCTTTTCTTTTTGGAGAGCTACCTGGCATAAAAACGAATCAAATTTATCAATTCATTAAAGACTAATTAATATATTAAGATTTTAAAAGTTAATTAATTAAGCAATTCTGCTTAATTCTTCATCGCTTGCCTCAAAATTTGAAAAGATATGTTGAACATCCTCGTCACCATCAAGCTCATTTATTAGATTTATAAGTGATTTCAACCTATCACCTTCAACTTTAACTAATATATTTGGTCTCCACTGAAAACCAGATGAGACGGGCTCGCCGTATTTAGAAGCTAACAAGTCGTAAAACTTTGACAATGCATCAGGTAAGCATACCGTTTCATATTCATCCTCTTCTAAAAAACAATCTTCAGCACCATTTTCAATTGAGAAGTTAAAAAACTCATCCTCATTTGCAATATCTTTATTGAATTTCAGAAAACCATAATGTTTAAATGCATGAGAAACCGACCCTGTTTCACCTAATGATCCACCAAACTTTTGAAACGTTGATCTGACATTAGATGCCGTTCTGTTTCTATTATCAGTCAGTGCCTCAACAATTATAGATGTACCTGCTGGGCCAAATCCTTCATATCTCATCTGGTCATAATTAACAGTATCTTTCTCTAAAGACTTTTTTATAGCACGATCAATATTCTCTTTTGGAAAACTTGATGCCTTAGCAAGTTGAATTGCTGATCTCAATCTGGCATTTTGATCGGGGTCCGGAGAACCTAACTTTGCTGCAACAGTTATTTCTTTTGATAACTTAGAAAATAGTCCTGCTCTTTTTTTGTCTTGCGCTCCTTTTCGGTATTGAATATTTTTAAACTTAGAGTGACCCGCCATTTAATTACCTATTTTCCCCCCAATACGAATTGATTGAATATTTTTAGCGAGAAAATTGTCATGCTGCGATTCTATGATTACCCCACATAATGTACCTACTCCATCGGCAGGTGGTACTCTTTTTCTTTCAGTGTCTTGCGTTGCAAATTTTCTTACAAATTCCTGTTTTTTCGTTCCAATAACAGAGTCGTAATCACCACACATACCTGCATCTGTTTGATAAGCCGTCCCATGTTCCATAATGGTAGCATCAGCTGTTGGAACGTGCGTATGTGTTCCTACTACTGCGGTTACGCGTCCATCTAGATGATGACCCATGGCCATCTTCTCACTCGATGCTTCAGCATGAAAATCTACAAAAATGAATGATAAATCTTTTACATCAATTTTTTGCAATGCCTCTTCGATTTTGAAAAAAGCATTGTCGCAGGAGCGCATAAATAAGTTGCCCATTATATTAATAACTGCAATTTTTTCCTTATTGCCCAGTTCGTAGATATTAAAGCCTAGTCCAGGAGATCCTTCTGCAAAATTATAAGGTTTTAAAAGATTTTGATCCTTATCGATGTAATTGGTTATTTCTTTTTGATCCCATAAATGATTTCCTGTGGTAATGACATTTACACCGTAAGAATACAATTCATTACATATACTTTCAGTAATACCAAAACCACCTGCAGCATTTTCGCCGTTTGCTATTACAAAATCTATATTATTATCAGTAATCGCCTGTGGCAGATGATCTCTTAAGGAATGCCTACCAGACATTCCCATTACATCTCCTAAGAATAAAATTTTCATATCACTTTATATAAATAACTTTCTGTTAAAATCCAATCAAGTTTTTGATCATGATTTTCAATTGGAATTTCATTAACTTTTTGAAAAGAAAATCCAAGTCCTACTTTAATAATATCTTTTTCTTCTTGGGAGGAAAAATATTTATCATAAAAACCTCCTCCATATCCTAATCTAAAACCACTTTCATTGAAGGCTAGTAAAGGCACTAAAACTAGTTTTGGAAAAATAATTTCATTGGTTACCTCAGGTTCTAAAATATTATATTTATTTTTAATTAAGTTAGTCTCACTACTAAATTTAAAAAAATTAATTTCTTTAGTTTGAGAATTAATTTTCGGTAAGCAAATATTAATATTTTTTTCAATCAGGTATCTATTTATAGAATTAGTGCTTAATTCAAAATTATAATCGATATATGAGGCTACATAGTCACTATTAATATTACTTAATAACGGACGTAAATGCACATGAGACATATTTTTTTCTTCATAGTCTCCTGACAAATATTTTCTTCTATTGATTAGAAATTTGCGTATTATTTTTTTTTCTAGATGATGCTCTGTATTAATCATTAATATTAATGATTAGAAAAATTTCTTAACTTGCCTGTGAAAGTTTAGATAATAAATCTGTTAATTTTTCATTATTAGTTTCAATATATTTTTGACTTTCCATTTGTTGTTGATCTAAAATTTTTTCTTTTGAACTGATAATTGTTTGAAGCTCTTCAATCCTAGTCAGATTTGAACTAAGTTTTTGATTAAGATCGTGTATCTCATCAGCAATCAATAATGAAGCCATTACCATTAGCCTAGTTTCGCCTATTTTTCCGAATCTCTTGGTCAATTCTCTGACTTTAAAGTCTATTCGCGAACTTAGTTGCTTTAAGTGATTTTCTTCTCCCGGATCGCAAACTATCGCATAATCTTGATCATTAATATTTACAACTATTTCAGGCATAAATTATGAGTCCAATATGTCTTTAATTGTATAAATATTTTCATCAAGCTGTGAGGAAATACTTCCAGCGATATTTTTAAGCTCTAGGAAATCAGATTTCAAAATTTTAATTTCATTTTCAAGGTGATTATTTTCACTAAGAAGTTTTGCATTTTCATTTTCGAGAGATGATACTTTTTTTGCTTCTTGTGACAATTTTGCAATTTCTCTACCAAGATTAGTAATCGTACTGCTGAATTGATCTTTTGTATCCTGATATGTTGACATGTCGCACCCTTAATCTTTAGGGGGAGTTTAACTGTCTTTTTTATTCGCAGTCAACTTTTAAAATCATAAAAAAGAAATAAATTTTCTTTGTGAATAAGATATTATAATTTAAGACTCTTTCTACTTTATTGCTTATATTAGGCTCATTATTGGTATTAAAAATAAATGTCTCGAAACTTAAATTCTCCATCTCTTCCTCACGAAAATATGGCAAATGCCATAAGATTTTTATCCATTGACGCAGTTGAAAAAGCTAAGAGTGGACACCCTGGATTGCCAATGGGTATGGCTGATGTCGCTACTGTTCTTTTCACTAAATTTCTAAAGTTTAATTCAGCTGCCCCCAAATGGCATGATCGAGATAGATTTATATTGTCTGCTGGTCACGGCTCGATGCTACTGTATTCTCTTCTGTTTCTCACTGGTTATCGTGATATGACCATGAAGGATATCAAAAAATTTAGACAACTTGATAGTAAATGTGCAGGTCATCCAGAATATGGACATGCTCAAGGCATAGAAACAACTACTGGTCCTTTGGGACAAGGAATAGGAAACGCTGTTGGCATGGCATTAGCTGAAAAAATACTTAGCAGCCAATTTGGACAGAAGATTATCGATCACTATACTTACGTTATAGCCAGTGATGGTGACTTGATGGAAGGAATATCTCATGAAGTTGCATCATTTGCAGGTCATTTGAAGTTAAATAAGCTTATTGTATTTTTTGATGATAATGGAATTTCAATTGATGGACCAGTTAAACTATCAAATTCAGAAAATACAATTGATCGTTTTAAGGCCTATGGATGGAGCACGATAAAAATTAATGGCCATAACAAAGATGAAATTATAAATGCGATAACAAAAGCTAAAAAATCAAAAAAACCTACTATAATTTCTTGTAAGACAAAAATTGGTTTTGGCTCACCTAATAAGCAAGGTAAAGCTTCCTCTCATGGCAGTCCACTTGGGGAAGAAGAAGTCAGTTTAACTAGATCCAAACTAAAATGGCCCCACAAGCCCTTTTTGGTTCCAACAGATATATTAAAAGAATGGAAAAAGTCTGGCAGTAGATCAACTGAAATATATAAAAAATGGAAAATAGATTTTGAAAAACTCTCTAAAAAGAAAAGAGACGAGTTTAAAAGAAGAGTTAGTGGAAATATTCCAAAGAAAGTTAATCAGCTCTTAAGCAAATTTAAAAAAGATTCGATTAAGAAACCGATTGATATAGCAACTCGACAAGCTTCTGAGATGGTAATTAATCAAATTGCGCCCATCATGCCAGAATTAGTTGGTGGATCTGCAGATCTTACCGGTTCAAATAATACCAAAGGCAACAAAGTGGATGTTATTGATTCAAAAAATTACAGAGGTAATTATATCTATTATGGAATAAGAGAGCATGGAATGGCAGCCATTATGAACGGCTTATCATTACATAAAGGCATTATACCATTTGGAGGAACATTCTTAATATTTTTAGATTACTGTAAGCCTTCTCTTAGACTTGCGGCTCTTATGCAACAGAGGGCTATATATATTTTAACACACGACTCAATTGGCTTGGGTGAAGATGGGCCTACTCATCAACCAATTGAACAGCTGGCATCGCTCAGGGCGACGCCAAATGTAAAAGTGTTTAGGCCTGCTGACATTGTTGAAACAGCTGAAGCTTGGGAATTGGCATTACTAAATCAAAAAGGTCCATCTGTTATTGCCCTAACGAGACAAAAACTCCCCATGCTTAGAAAAAAATATTATACAAAAAATATTAGTTCTCAGGGCGCATATGAAATTAAAGGTAACTCTAAAAATCCAGATATTTCAATCTATGCCTCAGGTTCTGAGGTAGAAATAGGGATACAATTGATGGGGTTACTAGAAAAAAAGAAAAAAAATGTAAGAGTAATTTCAGTGCCATGCATGGAACTATTTAAAATTCAAAATAAGACATATCAAAAAAAGATTAGAGGAAATTCTAAGTTAAATATATCAATTGAAGCAGGCTCAAGTTTTGGATGGAGTGAGATCTGTGGAGAGAATACTGTGAATATATGCATGAAAGATTTTGGAGCCAGTGCTCCTTATCAAAAACTTTATGATTACTATGGCTTCACAGCAAAAAAAATATTAAAGCAAGTAATTAAAAAAATATAGGAGTTATCAAAATGGCAGTAAATGTTGCAATTAGTGGATTTGGACGAATTGGTAGATTAGTTCTCAGATCAATTATCGAGAGTAAACGTAAGGATATTAATGTTGTTGCAATAAATGACTTAGCGCCTGTTGATACGAACGCATTCTTACTAGCGAATGATACAGTGCACGGACCCTTAAACGAAAAAATTTCTGTAAAGAAAAATAAAATGACCATTGGAAGGAAAACTATTTCAGTACTTAATGAAAGAGATCCACAAAAACTTCCATGGAAAAAGATGAAAATTGACGTAGCTCTTGAATGTACTGGTTTATTTACCTCAAAAGAAAAAGCATCCATGCATATCAAAGCTGGAGCAAAAAAAGTTCTTGTTTCCGCCCCCTGCTCTGAAGCAGATAAAACAATAGTATATGGAGTTAACGAACAAGAAATAACTCGTAATGATTTAGTTGTTTCGAATGCATCTTGTACTACGAACTGTTTGGCACCAGTAGTTAAAGTCCTTCATGAAAAATTTGGAATTATTCATGGATATATGACTACCATTCATGCATTTACAGGTGACCAAAGTGTTTTGGATACATTTCATCCTGATTTAAGAAGAGCTAGAGCTGCGTCAATGTCAATGATACCTACATCAACAGGTGCTGCCAAAGCAGTTGGGTTAGTGATGCCAGAATTATCTGGAAAACTTGATGGAACGGCAATTAGAGTACCCACTCCAAATGTATCACTTATCGATTTTAAATTTGTATCAAAGAAAACAATGAAAATTGACAGCGTAAATAAAGCCATGACAGCTGCGTCACGATCCAGTAAATTGAAAGGTATACTCAACATTAATTCAGAACCACTAGTTTCATCAGATTTTAATCATAATCCTGCTTCATCAAATTTTGACCTAACTCAAACACAAGTCATTGATGGAAAGTTTGGAAGAGTTTTAAGCTGGTATGACAATGAATGGGGTTTTTCAAATAGAATGTGTGATACTGCTGTAGCAATGAAAAAATCAAAATAGCAATGCTAGATGTCTCTAATCTAAAAAAGATTAATGAGAAACATAAAACTGTATTAATAAGACTTGATCTTAACATTCCACTAAATTCTATTGATAGATATATCAGTGATAGAATAATCAGAATTAAAAATCCTATTTTAAATCTGTTGAATGATAATCATAAAGTTGTAATTTTATCTCACCTTGGAAGACCAAAAGGCAAAATAAACAAGTCATTATCATTGAAGCAAGTGGTTCCTCAGCTAGAAAAAGTTCTTGAAAAAAAAATAAATTTCTTACCAGATTGCGTTGGAAAAGAAATAAAAGATGAAATTAATTCACTTGAAGAAGGGAAAGTTATTTTATTAGAAAACTGTAGATTTTATAAAGAAGAGGAAGAGAATGATCATAACTTTGCAAAACAATTATCTGAGCTAGCTGATGTTTATGTAAATGATGCATTTGCTTGTTCGCATCGTGCTCATGCATCAATTGAGGCAATATCCCATTTCATGCCTTCATATTGTGGCGATCTACTTGAAGAAGAAATGATTAACCTGCAAGAAGTTATTCACGAACCTCATGGTCCTGCTCTCACAATAATAGGAGGTTCAAAAATATCTACGAAAATTTCTGTACTTAAAAATTTATCAAAAAAAATGGATACGATTGTCATAGCTGGTGGTATGGCAAATAACTTTTTGAAATATAATGGACATAATATTCAAAACTCATTGCATGAGGAAAATGTCAACCACTTAATTAAAGAAATATTGAATTTTTCAGCAAAAAATAATTGTAAGTTAGTTTTACCAATTGATGTGGTCACAGCAGATAAAATTTCAGACAAGGCAGAAACAAAAGAGTGTGATATTGATAGTATTGAAGAACAAAAAATGATTCTCGATATAGGTAAAAATACAGTGAAATTAATAGAAAATGAAATTAGTAAATCCAAAACTGTATTCTGGAATGGTCCTCTTGGAGTGTTTGAAACTTCTCCGTTTGATAAGGGCACTGTAGAGATTGCAAATTTCATTGGCAATCTTACTGAAAATAAAGAAATTAGGTCATTTGCTGGTGGAGGTGATACAATTTCTGCATTGGACTTAGCCTGTGTAAAAGATAAATTTTCTTATGTTTCTACTGGCGGGGGTGCATTACTTGAGTTAATAGAAGGTAAGAAATTGCCAGGCCTAGTCGCATTAGGAATTTTATAATAGGAGATGAAAATGATACCAAAAACTTTAGAAGAGATTGCAAGCTATATTGTTAAAGACGGTAAAGGAATACTTGCAGCTGACGAAAGTAATGGAACAATCGAAAAAAGATTTAAGTCCATTGACGTCGAGTCAACTGAAGATAATAGAAGAAAATATAGAGAAATGCTTTTTAGATCTCCTGTTATGGCAGAGGCTATTGGAGGGGTAATTCTATTTGATGAGACTCTGAGACAAAAAGCGCAAGATGGATCATATTTAAAGGATGTAATTTTGAACCATGGGTCACTTCCTGGAATTAAAGTAGACCAAGGAGTAAAAGAACTGGAAGAAAGTTCTAATGAAAAAATCACTATTGGATTAGATGGCTTAAATGAACGCTGTAGAGAATATGATGGATTGGGTGCTAAGTTTACTAAATGGAGAGCAGTAATCAATATTAGTGATGGCATGCCGTCTACAAAATGTATCAACGAAAATATGTTAGCTTTATCCGAATACGCCCTTATAGCTCAAGAAAATAATATGGTACCGATAGTAGAGCCTGAAGTCATTATGGATGGCCCACATACAATAGATCAATGCTATGATGTTACTAAAAATACATTATCTGTACTTTTTGAAATGCTTGATAAAAAAAATATAAATATTAAGGGCACCCTTTTAAAACCTAACATGGTAGTTTCTGGAACAGAAAATAGTCATCAAGCAAATTATAAGGAAGTTGCAGAAAAAACTCTTGATTGCCTAAATTCGTCGGTACCTGATGAATTGCCAGGTATTGTTTTTCTATCAGGCGGTCAATCTGACATTGATGCAACGGCACACTTAGATGAAATGAATAAAATCGGTGGGTTTAAATGGAAACTAAGCTTCTCTTATGGAAGAGCATTACAGCAAGCTGCATTGAAAGCTTGGTCAGGTAATGACAGTAATCTAGGGCATGCACAAAAAGCATTTAGCCATCGTGCGATCATGAACATGAAAGCTTCTTTAGGTGAATGGAGCGAGTCACTTGAGGCTTAATTAAATGAAAATTAATGGAAATTCTGTAAAACCTGGCATGATTTTAGAGCACAAGGGTGAGTTGTGGACTGTTGCCAAATCACAATCTGTAAAGCCTGGCAAGGGTGGAGCATTTAACCAAGTTGAAATGAAAAATATTAAAACCGGATCAAAACTAAATGAAAGGTTCAGAGCCTCTGAGGAAGTGGAGCGTGTACGAGTAGAAGAAGAAAAGTACCAATATCTATATAAACAAGATGATAAACTAGTTTTTATGAATACGACCTCCTACGAACAAATAGAATTAGATTCCGAAATTGCTGGAGATCGAATGGTCTTAATGAGTGAAAATGATGAAGTTATAATTGAAATGTACAATGACAAAGCTATAGGAATACTACTTCCAAAAACACTCTCCTTTATTGTTAATGAAACGGAAGCGGTTGTTAAGGGTCAAACAGCTGCATCTTCAAATAAACCTGCAATATTAGAGAATGGTATAAGAGTAATGGTGCCACCTTTTATTGAACAAGGAGAGAAAATTGAAATCAATACTGAGGACTTAACCTATTCTAAAAGAGCTGAGTAATGAGTTACTCAGATCCTTATATAAATGCAATATTCCTTGCTTCACGAAAAGTAAGTAAAAATCTCATAAGAGACTTTGGAGAAGTTGAGAAATTACAGGTATCTTTAAAAGGAGTTTCTGATTTTGTTTCTTTGGCAGATACCCGAGCAGAGAAGCATATAATAAAAGAACTTACTTATTCTTATCCTAAAATAAATATACTTGCTGAAGAAAATGGAACTATAAAAAACTCAGACGATAATATGAGATGGATAATTGATCCTCTTGATGGTACGAGTAATTTTGTTTTTAGTATTCCCCATTTTGCGATTTCAATTGCTTTAGAAAAAGACAATGAAATTATTGTAGGTGGAGTTTATCAGCCGCTAACAGATGAATTTTTTTGGGCTGTAAAAGGAAGGGGTGCTTTTTGTAATAACCTAAGACTAAGAGTATCTTCAAGGGAAAACTTAAAAGACTGTATGATTGGAACAGGCATTCCTCACAGGGGAATGAAAGGGCATGAAGAGTATCTGCCTGGACTTGGAACAGTAATGGAAAATGTATGCGGTGTTAGAAGATTGGGTGCTGCATCTTTGGATCTAGCATATGTTGCTGCTGGCAAGTTTGACGGTTATTGGGAAAAAAATTTAAAGCTAGTTGATATCGCTGCAGGATCATTAATTGTAAAAGAGGCGGGCGGAAAAGTAACTGACTTTGAAGGAAGAGAGGAATATCTTAATTCAGGAAGAATTCTTGCAACTAACTTTAGAATTCATGGCCAACTTCAAAGAATAATTTAATTAAATTTTTAGACCAAATCTATTTAAAATTTTCTTTTCAAATTTCCAAAAATATTGAAATTGTCCAAAAGGAAGGGCAACTAATAACAATAATATTTGGTATATAAAAAATAAAAGAATAATTCTAATTGGCCAAAATATAATCGGATTAAAGTTTTCCTCTTTCAAGCCGATGAGTTCAAAAAATTCAACTGTTATATAAAGCGATAAAGATCCAGTGATTGCAAATACTATCATTATCAATGTAAACTGCCAAAAACTCATAATATTAAGCCTTTTCATCATTGCATTAACTATTCTCATAGAAATTCACTAAATAAATATTGATCAGAATTATTATATAGGTTAGTTAACCAGAAAATTAACTAATTAAAATGAAAAAAGATAAACATCCAAATTATCATACAATTAACGTTGTAATGACAGATGGTACGAAATTTGAAACAAAGTCCACATGGGGAAAGGAAGGAGATACAATGTCTCTTGACATAGATCCTTTATCCCATCCTGCGTGGACTGGTGGGCAGCAAAAAATTCAAGATAAAGGTCAAGTAAGCAGATTTAAGAAAAGATTTAGCAATCTTAAAACTTAGACATCAAACCTTGAAATCAAGATAATCGTCACAATATATGTCTTGCTGATGGCAATAATGCATCAGCGAAAATTGCCTAGCTTAATTTAAGTAGGCTAAAATTTAATCGCTTAAGGAGGATTAATTATGACTACATTTGACTTATCACCATTACTGCGCTCAAGCGTAGGTTTTGACGCATTTGACAATATTTTTGACTCAGTCTTTAACATGAACGAGTCTGGAAGTGCTTACCCGCCTTACAATATTGTGAAATCAGAAAATAATTATACTATAACACTTGCGGTAGCTGGTTTTTCAATGTCTGACTTAGACATTTCTGTTCAAGAAAATGAGCTAATAATCAGTGGCAAGACCAATGATTCTGAAAATAACGTTGAGTTCTTGCATAAAGGTATTGCTGGAAGAAGCTTTGAGAGAAAATTTCGACTAGCGGACACCATCAAAGTATCTGATGCAAACTATGAGAATGGTTTATTGCATGTATTTCTTGAAAGAGAAATTCCAGAACATCAAAAACCAAGAAAAATAGAAATTAATAATAAAATTAATTAATATTAACAAGGAGCTGCTATAAAAATACAGCAGCTCCTCTATATTTTTATGAAAGCAATTACTTTTGACAAATTTGGAGGCCCTGAAGTCCTATATGTATCTGACAATTTAGAGACACCAATAATTAGTGATGAGGAAGTATTAATTAAAGTTCATTCAGCAGGGATAAATAGACCAGACATATTGCAACGCATGGGTCAATATCCACCTCCTAAAGGTGCTTCAGAGATACTTGGACTAGAGGTTTCAGGACATATTGTAGATTGTGGCAAAGGTATTGATAAAGAACTTCTAAATGAAAATGTTTGCGCTCTAGTAACGGGTGGTGGATATGCAGAATATGTGAAGTGCCATAAATCAACAATACTACCTATTCCTAAAGGAATTTCGCTAAGTGATGCTTGCACTATTCCTGAAACTTTTTTTACAGTATGGACAAATTTATTTGACCTTGCGAAGCTTAAAAGGGATGAAACACTACTTATTCACGGTGGTGCTAGTGGTATTGGACTAACTGCCGTTTCAATGGCAATGGCTTTTGGAGTGAAATGCATTGTTACAGTAGGATCTGATGTAAAAGAAAAATATTTAAATTCTCTAAATATAGATCGAGTAATTAATTATAAAACTGATGATTTTGAAAAAATAATTCTCGAAGAGTATAAAGGTGTTGATGTAATTCTGGATATGGTAGGAGGAAGTTACTTCCAAAAAAATTTAAACATAATGAATCGTTTTGGTAGACTAATTAATATTGCTTATCTTCAAGGATCAAAGATTGAAGCTAATCTTCTTCCAATTATGCTAAAAAGATTAACCATTTCAGGATCTACTCTAAGAACGAGGGCAAACAAAGAAAAGGGTGAAATAGCTGAAAATCTTAAAAAGAATATTTGGCCCTTGATAGAAAATAACAATATTAAACTTCATATTGATAAAAAATTTGATATCGATGATGTCTCAAAAGCTCACCAATACATGGAAAATAACAAAAATATAGGCAAATTAATGCTAAATTTTGAGTAAAGCTTTGAAAAAGTGATAAACTAACATATAAGGTTTTTTTTAATTACAGAATATGAAAACAATTAAACTACCACTTATGCCAAAGGCTACTGCAATTTGGCTTGTAGATAACACTTCTCTCTCTTTCAGGCAAATTGGAGATTTCTGTGGCATGCACGAACTAGAAATCAAAGGTATAGCTGACGGCGAAGTAGGTGCAGGAATTAAAGGATTAAATCCAATCACTAGTGGCCAATTAACTAAAGAAGAAATAGATAGATGTGTAGCATCCGAAGAAGAAGAGCTTCAAATCATTGAAAATGAAATCTCTGAAAAAACAGAACAATCTAAGAAAAAAAAGAAATATACGCCCCTATCTAAAAGACAAGATCGCCCAGATGCTGTGTATTGGTTGATTAGAAATCACCCCGAGTTGAAGGATTCTCAGGTAGCTCGTTTAGTAGGAAGTACAAAAAATACTATAGACGGTATAAGAAAGAGAACGCATTGGAATATGGCAAACATCAGACCTCAAGACCCAATCGGTCTTGGTCTATGCAGGCAAATAGAATTAGATGAAGCTCTTGAAAAAGCTGAACGCTCAATTAAGCGTGCTGAAAAGAAAAAAGCAAAAGAAGAAAAGCTAAAGTTAGAGGAAATGAATATTCAAAATGATGAGAGTCTCTCCTCTGCAAATACAACTATAGACGAATAAGTTTTACTGATGAAAAGTCTGCCACTCGTTAGCATAATAATGGGAAGCCAATCTGATTGGCCAACAATGAAACATGCATCAAAAATTCTAAACACTTTTAAAATCAAACATGAAGTAAAGATTATTTCAGCCCACCGCACTCCCAAAAGATTGTTTACATACGCGGAAGAGGCTGACAAAAGAGGCATAAAAATAATTATTGCAGGAGCTGGAGGGGCTGCTCATCTTCCTGGTATGACTGCATCAATAAGTAATTTACCTGTGCTGGGTGTTCCAGTTGAGTCTAAAAAATTAAAAGGATTGGATAGCTTGTTATCAATAGCTCAAATGCCAGCGGGAGTTCCTGTGGGATCACTTGCTGTGGGTGAATCAGGAGCAAAAAATGCTGCCTTATTAGCAATCTCAATATTAAGTGGAGAAGATAAAATTCTTAAAAACAAATATAAGAGTTGGCGTTTAAAGCAAGCCCAATCAGTAAATATCAAACCTAAAAAATGAGTTTAAAAGTTTCCACCGTTGGCATCATTGGTGGTGGACAACTAGGTATGTTCTTAGCACATTCCTGTAGTAAGTTAGGACTTAGAGTATTCGTTTACTCAGACTGCAAGAAAGTTCCCGCAGAAAAATATGCTGACAAGATGTTCTATGGCTCCTTTGAAGATATTGAAAGTTTGAAAATTTTTAGTAGTGAAGTAGATCTTATAACCTATGAATTTGAAAATGTGTCAACTAAAGCTCTTAAAAAATTAAAGAGAAAGAAAATATATCCACCTATTTCTGCGCTGACTATTAGTCAGGATAGAAAAAAAGAGAAGCAATTCTTCTCAAAAAATAAAATTAATCACGCAGGAATTGGCCTTCTAAATAAAAAGCACAATTTGAAAGAACTAGAATCTTCAATTCAGTATCCCGTAATATTAAAAACAACTAGATTTGGCTACGATGGCAAAGGACAAGCGTTGGTACAAAATACTAAAAATTTAAAAAGACAATGGAAAGAAAATAACTATCAGGATTGTATTATAGAAAGAAAGATTAATCTTAAAGAAGAAGTTTCAGTTATATGTGCTAGAGACATTAAGCGAAATTTTTATTTTTATCCGACATTCGCTAATGTGCACAAAAACCATATACTTTTTGAAACAACATCGCCTAGTAATATAGATACGAAAATTGAAGGTAAGTTATTAAAAATATCAAGGAGAATTATTACAAAGCTAAATTATATTGGATTATTAACGATTGAATTTTTTATTGATAAAGAAAATAATATTTTTGTTAATGAAATTGCTCCAAGAGTTCACAATTCTGGTCATATAACACTGGATAATGCGAACATGAGTCAATTTGAGTTGCATATAAGAGCCATTACAGGAAAAAAAATTCTTAAACCCAAAATACTTAAAAAAGGACTTATGAGAAATCTCATAGGTAATGAAATAAAAAAAGTAAGTAGAATAAAATATATGAGGAGGTATAAAGGCTTCAAAAAAAGTATTAAGTATGACTATGGCAAAAAGATTGTAAAAGGTGGCCGGAAAATGGGTCACATTAATTTTATCTCATAATTGAATTTAATTTTATTTGGCTAGACAAAGGAATTCCAAGATGGTAAAAACCACCAAATTTGAAACGCTCTTAAGGAGGGCAGAACAATAGTTGAAGTAAGTGTAAAAGATAATAACGTTGAAGGAGCTTTACGCATCCTCAAGAAAAAAATGCAAAGAGAAGGTATTTTTAAAGAAATGAAAATGAGAACTTACTTCGAAAAGCCTAGCCAGAAAAAACTAAGAGAAAAAGCGGAAAACATTCGTCGTTCTCGAAAAATGGCTAGAAGAAAATTATACAGCTAAGAATAGCTATAAAGCCTTAACGATACCCTCAACCATTTTTTTAGCATCAGAGAAAAGCATCATTGTATTATCTCTGTAAAACAGCTCATTATCTACCCCTGCGTAACCTAAGCCTCTACCCCTCTTAACAAATAAAACTGTATTTGCATTTTCTACATCAAGTATTGGCATTCCATAAATTGGCGAGGATGGGTCAGTTTTGGCTATAGGATTAGTTACGTCATTCGCTCCAATTACAAATGCTACATCTGCTTGAGAAAATTCTGAATTAATATCTTCCAATTCAAAAACATCATCATATGGAACGTTAGCCTCTGCTAACAAAACATTCATATGGCCAGGCATTCTTCCTGCAACGGGGTGAATTGCAAAAGTTACTTTGACTCCATTTTTTTTCAAGGCATCGGTCATCTCTTTTAGTACATGCTGAGCTTGAGCTACAGCCATTCCATAACCTGGAACAATAATTACAGATCCTGCGTTCTTCATTATAAATGCTGCATCATCAAAGCCGCCTTCTTTTACTGGTCGTTGCTCAACATCCTTATTAACTGCAATATCATCGCCCCCAAAACCACCTAGTATTACACTTATGAATGATCTATTCATTGCGGCACACATTATATATGAGAGTATTGCGCCAGACGATCCAACTAATGCACCAGTAATAATTAGAGCTGTATTCCCAAGTGTAAATCCGATGCCCGCTGCAGCCCATCCTGAATATGAATTAAGCATAGATACAACCACTGGCATATCAGCGCCACCAATCGGGATAATAATTAAGAAGCCAATTAAAAATGATAGTGCGATAATTGTTAAATATATCTTTTGGTCTTGGTTGAAGCAAAAATAAATAATACCTGCGATGATTATAATCCCAATAAGTAAATTGAGCATGTGTTGGCCTTTAAATACTATCGGAGAACCAGACATTATTCCTTGAAGCTTACCAAATGCAATGACAGAGCCTGAAAAAGTGATTGCACCTATCACTGCTCCCAAAGACATTTCAACTAAACTTAGAGTTTTTATATTTCCCAAGGTCCCAATTTTAAATGCCTCAGGTGCATAAAATGCAGCTAGCGCAACAAATACAGCAGCTAAACCAACAAGGCTATGGAAGCCTGCAACTAATTGTGGCATGTCTGTCATAGCAATTCTTTTCGCAATAATTGCCCCCACTATTCCACCAATAGCAATTGCAACTAAAACGAATATAACCGTTTGAATATCTGAGGTAAAAAAATTAACCGAAAGTAAAGTTGCTAAAATAGCGATTACCATTCCTAAGATTCCAAAGATATTTCCCCTTCTAGAACTTTCTGGAGAAGAAAGCCCTCTTAAGGCAATTATGAAAAATACACCAGATAAAACATACGCAATGGCAACTAGGTTTGTGAGCATTTATTCTTTATCCTCTTTTTTTGGTTTTTTCTTGTACATTGCAAGCATTCTTTGCGTTACTAGAAACCCCCCAAATATATTCACAGCGGCTAAAAGCACAGCAAGGAAACCAAAGCCTTTAGAGAGATTTCCTAAAAGTGATAGATCATTGCTGAGAACTAGAGCAAATAATCCACCAACAATTATAACTGATGATATTGCATTAGTGACTGCCATCAAAGGTGTGTGTAAGGCAGGTGTAACGCTCCATACGACGTAGTATCCAATAAAAATCGATAAAACAAATATTGTTAGTCTGAAAATATTTGGATCAACTAATTCCATTATATAAACTCCTCATTGGTTATTTCTTTATTCTTAGTGACAAGTATACCTTTTACAATCTCATCTTCCCAATCAATGCTTAATTCTTTTGTCTCACTATCAATCAATAAATCTAAAAAATTCAAAATATTTTTAGAAAAAAGGGATGAGGCATCTTGAGATATAGTTGATGTAATATTTTTTACACCTACTACAGTTATTCCGTTCACATTATTTGTTTCACCAGCGGTTGAGCATTCACAATTGCCTCCACTTTCTGCAGCTAAATCAATGATGATTGATCCTGGCTTCATAGAATTTACTTGCTCTTTTGAAATTAGTAGTGGAGCTTTTTTACCTGGTATTAAAGCTGTGCATATAGCAATATCTTGAGATGCTAAGGTTTCAGAAATAAGTCTTGCCTGCTTTAATTTGAATTCTTCACTCATCTCCTTTGCATATCCTCCAGATGTCTCAGCATCTTGAGCTTCATCATCTTCAACCATTACAAATTTGCCACCCAAGCTTTCAACCTGTTCTTTTGCAGCCATTCTGACATCAGTTGCCGAAACAATTGCTCCTAATCTTTTTGCTGTTGCAATAGCTTGCAGTCCTGCAACGCCAGCTCCGAATACCATGACCTTAGCAGGAGCTATTGTTCCTGCTGCTGTCATCATCATTGGCATTGCTTTATTAAAAAGATAGGTAGCATCTATAACAGCTTTGTATCCTGCTAAATTTGATTGTGAGGATAAAATATCCATAGATTGAGCTCTTGTTATTCGAGGCATTAATTCCATTGCAAAAGATGTCACACCTTTATCTTTTAACTTATTCAGTGTTTCATTATTGTTATATGGGTCGAGCGATGCAATCAGTATGGATCCCTCATTTATAAGTGCTATTTCATCGTCATTTGGTTTATTAATTTTAAGTATCAGATCTGATTTACTAATATCATTAATCGAATTCGATATTGTTGCACCACTTTTAACATAATCTTCATTAGAAAAATTTGAGTTTAATCCAGCATTGTCTTGTATAACTACGTTAAGACCCCAGTCTATCATCTTCTTTACAGTATCTGGAGAAGCTGCCACTCTAGAGTCAGAATTGCTTTCTTTAAGAATATAAACTTGCATAATAAATAGAATTTATAATAAGAAAATTGCCATAAATATAAGGACCAGAACCACACCAACTGATCCCCAAACAACTAGCTTTCCAAAAAATGTGTAGGTTTTTTTTTGTTCTGAAATGTCCATAATATTCAATGTAATATATTTCTAAATTTATAATTTAACAGCATTATTTTTATATAACTTCTAGTATAAAAATTTATTTTATTGAATTTTTACAATGCTTTAGAAGGCTTCGAATGATCCCAGTCAATGACAAGAGATCTTAAGGCCGCTACTAATGCTAAAGGTTGATCTACCATAATATGATGGTGAGCTTCAGGAATATTTATTATTGGAGATTTTTTGTCCATGAGCTCGTGCATATATTTTGCACTTCGACCAGGAAAAAGAAGTGACTTCTCACCTCTAAATATCGCAACCCTACATTTCAAGCCCTTGAGCTTATTGCGATACATTGCTTGCCTTTCAGCAAAACTGTCACTATTAAAAATTTTCATATAATTTGGATCAAACTTCCATGTCCATCCACCTCTAACCTTTTTAATAGATTTTTCTGCAATATAATCCATTACGTAATCAAGTGCATCACTTTGTGACGGGACAAGTCTAAACCTTTTTCTTATATCTGATTGTTTTTTATAAATTTTATTAGCTCTTATTTTTAAGTCAAATTTAGGTGGCTTTTCTGAAGGAGGCATTATCGCGGTATCTACAATGACAAGGCCATAAAGAGTTTTTTTCATAGATGAAGCAGCAATTACACTGCACATACCTCCTAAACTGTGACCAACTAAAATTGGCTTCTTGAGTTTCTCTTTTTTGCAAACTCCTACTATTTCATCTCCCCATGACTCTATAGAATACTTTTTTTTCCAATCGCTCTCACCCATACCTCCTAAATTCATGGCAATTACTCTATGTGTTTTTGCGAAATACGGTCCAATAAAATTCCACCATTCAGCATGTGCCATTCCACCGTGAACGAATATTAATCCAGGGTTTTTTTTATCACCCCAAGTGTTATAGACAATTTTCGTGCCCTTAACTTTGACAGAACATATCTCTGGATTATGAGCGATTGAGTCTTTAAACCATTGAGGCGTATTTATATTCATGAAGTAAGTTTTTTTAATGATTTAACTATTGTTTTGTGTAATAGCCTTGAAGTTCTTTTTATCTTAGTTGGATTAGAAAGTAAATCATTTCTAACTTCTATTAATACATGTGGTAGATTATTTTTCAAACCGTGCCTATACATGCTGTCTCCGATCAAATCTCCTTTATAGGGCTTATTGTCTCCAACATTTAGTTTCTGCAATCTAAGTTGATCAATAAGTATGTTGCTTAATTTTTTGTCTTCATTTGATAGAATGCCAAATTCTAAAAGTCTTTTTTTATTCTTAAATATTGGATTAAAGGAATGTATTGATAATATAGCTGTAACTTTTTCATCTTTTATAGTTCGATCTATTTCATTATGATATTTGTTATATATCTTTTTAACTCTTAATCTTACTTCACTTTTACTAAGTCCAATATTCCCAGGAATTATTTTTCTATCCACTATTTCTGGTATAACTGTCGGATCATCTAGATCTCTATTTAAATCAATAAGCAATCTTGAGTATTTGCCTTGGATAATTTTACATTTTAAACTTTTTGCTAAATTTAAACTTAATTCTTTTACCCCAATATCGAAGGCAATATGCTGACTTAAAAAGAAATTTGACAGGCCTAATTTATTACATTCTTTAGGTACGTAGTTAGATGCGTGATCAGCAATTATTAGAATTTTATTTTCTAAGCCTGTAACCAAAAGTTAATTAACCTTGGCGAGCTTTCATTCTTGGATTTTTCTTGTTTATTACGTAGAGACGGCCTTTACGTTTTATAAGTTTATTATTACGATCTCTTGTTTTAAGATTTTTTAGGGAGCTTCTTACTTTCATGACTGTTGATCCACTTGAGGAGCATTTGCCTCCTCTATTCTTTTAAGTCTGACTTTTTTTTTGCGTACGTTGTTCTTTTTAGAACGCATTTTATTTAGTCTGGCTTCCCTAATTTTATTTGTCTTTTTCATTTCTTTAGCGCCCTTTTATATAAAAAGTGGAAAAAAACAACATATTATTTATTTGGTGGGCACGGTTGGGATCGAACCAACAACCCCCACGATGTCAACGTGATGCTCTACCACTGAGCTACGTGCCCTATGATAAACTAAATATATATACCATTCTTTTGTTTCTATCTATAACTATCGGGCAAATCTTTTTAGACCTTCAGGAGTAAACAATTTCTCGTCATGAGGCTCTTTTAGTCTCCACTGAACTTTAGAGATATCACTTGATCTTACATTTTGTAGTTGATATCTCCTTGTTGCAAAATCATATGTAGCTGAGTGAATAGATAAACACATAGGCTGATCATAAAAATTAATTATTGGAAACTCTCTATATGCCATTAATCCTTCTTCATTATCATATGTTTCCTCAACCAGCATATTGTGGCTATCTCCGTCAAAATACATTTTTCTTCTTGGAATAATATGTCTCTTATCTTTTTTCAATTTAGCCTCTACAACATTTACATCTACCAATTCATATCTCAAGTAATCTTGATTAACATGGTAAGGAGTTAAAAGCTCTTCAATTGGTGTTTCATGAAACTTATATGCGTTATAAGGCATTAATCTTAATTGCTTTCCAAGATAAGACCAATGATATCTGTCCTTGGCACCATTAAATCCATCAAATTGATCAACAGTTGTCAATCCTTGACTTGCACTTGACTTGTAATCATAACTAATATCAGGAGCTCTTCTTACTCTTCTAGTCCCAGGGTTATAAACCCATGCTTTACGTGGCGTTCTAAACGCATTCAATGACTCTATTACTAAAGTTGAAGCATCTGCTAATCTAGGAGGATGAGTAACTTTAGTCATTAGCATCCCTTGTAATCCTTTTTTTTGATTCCTAACAAATGGATTCCAGAAATTTTTGGCAATTGCCTCCCCTGCTCCATATGTTCGAGAACCATCTGGATTTATAATAAAGAATGGAGAAGCGCCATATATTTCTACACCTCTATATCTTAGAATGTGATTCCATACATGATGAAGGGCTTCTGTTGGGTTTGGAAAAGGAATACTCCCAACTACCCCCTCAACTCCCTCACCTTCATCAATCATTAATGCATTTTGCTGTGTTAAATCCAATACTTCAGGAGGAACTGCACAGCTTCTTCTTGACGGATAAACATCCATTTTAAATGACTTTGGGTACGTCTCAAACATTTTAATCTGCCCAGGTGTGAGTAAGGTGTCTTTATACTTGTGATAGTTATCAGCATTTATGCTAAGGATTACTTTATCTAATACGAATGGATCGGGATATGAGTTAGAGTCAGGATTAAATTCATCCAAAGGTGCGGTGATTGGCACCCTATCTCCAATATCCTCATTTAAAAAGGTATTGTCGGCAAATGCATGAAACGAGGTAAATAATATAATTAATAAAATATTAATTTTTCTTCTCATTAAATCATGATAATTATTCAGAAATCCAAATCAATACTAATATTTAATATATATAATGGAAAATACTCGTAATTTTTTGAAAGTTGCAAATTTTGCAGCTGATGAAGCTAGAAAAATTTCGTTAAGATATTTCAAAAAGAAATTAAAAATTCAGTCGAAAAAAGAAGAAGAATTTGATCCAGTTACGATTGCAGACATCAAAGTTCAAAGAATAATCAATAAAATAATTAAAAAAAATTTTCCCCGACACTCAATTTTAGGAGAAGAGGCAAGTATTAAAAATGTGAGTGATTATGAGTGGTGTATTGATCCTATTGATGGAACAAAATCATTTATTCAAGGTTTTCCTGTGTGGGGCACTCTCATATCTTTATCAAAAAACAAAGAGATTATTCTCGGTATGGCAGATATACCTGCACTAGATGAACGATATATCGGACACTCAAAATTATCGTATAAAATTAGTAACAGCAAAAGAACTGGGCTTAAAGTAAGAAAAACAGTCGAACTTAGAGACAGTATTTTAAATACAACCTCACCATATGTATTTGCTAATAAATACGATCAGAAGATTTTTGAGAGATTAGCTAATGATGTAAAAACTGTTAGACTTGGTGGAGATTGCTATAGCTATTGCCTGCTAGCAGACGGCCATATTGACATTGTCCTTGAAAGTGGTTTAAAGCCATGGGACATAAGAGCCTTAGAACCAATAATTACAAATGCTGGCGGAATACTAAAAACTTGGGAAGGTAATAAAGTACTAAATGGTGGAAGAATTATTGCTACTACAAATAAAGTGCTATTTAAAAAAATTAAAAAAAAGATAAATAAAAAACCCAGTTAAAAAAATAACTGGGTTTTAAATTATGATTTTTGATAATATTTTATCCAAGAGCATCCATTACAGATTGTAATTTCATTGCGATAGACATATCACCAGAAACTTTTAATTTACCCTGCATAAAAGCAGACGTTCCATCAACTTCACCGGATCTCATTTGTTCAAATGTTTCCATACTCATTGAAAGAGTGCAATCAGCATCCTTATCTTCATCAGAAACAGTATTAGGATTAGATTTGCCATCTAAAAAAATGCATCCAGCTCCTTCAAAATCAAATTTTACGGTTGCACCTAGTCCAGTATCTTTACCTTCGATACCTTTTTGGAATTCTGACAATAAACTTGCTATATCAGCCATATATAATCTCCATTTTATAATTTAGATTGGCAATTAACCATTTTATCAACTATATGACAATATAAAAATTTATCTAATAAATATGAAAAAGCCTTTTTTTTGGGAAAAAGCTAAAAAAGAATTAATTAAAAGAGATAGCAAACTTGGATCGATTATTAAATCATATCCAAAAGATTTTCTTTTCACTAAATCTGACCCTTTTTACACACTTGCTAGGTCTATTGTAGGACAGCAAATCTCGGTTAAGGCTGCACAAGCAGTATGGGGCAGATTGGAAAGTAAAATAAAAAACATTAGACCACTCAGTATTAAGAAAAGTCATTTTATGACAATGAAATCATCTGGCTTATCAAGGCAAAAAATAACATATCTTAAATCATTAGCAGATGCATTTATTTTAAAAAAAATTGAACCATTGAAATGGGATCATTTAAGAGACGAAGAAATCATTGAAGAGCTGATTCAAATTAAAGGCATAGGACGATGGACAGCAGAAATGTTCCTCATTTTTAATCTTTGTAGGCCTGACATTTTTCCTGCTGATGACTTAGGTGTAATAAAAGGAATTTGTGAGTGCTATAATTTGAAGTATCCCATAACAAAGGATCATGCTATAAAAATGTCATTAAAATGGAGCCCATATAGATCCGTTGCTACTTGGTATTTTTGGAGAAGCTTGGATCCTATACCTGTGGAATATTAAGATGAATAAAATAGATTTTTCATACGCTTCTAAAGTTGAGCATAACTTCGCTCAAAGACTAATTATAAAAACTATAGAGACAGTAACTGGAAAAAGAAAATTGGAAAAGCTCTATAAAGATTATACCTTAGATCCAAAAGATCCCTCTCATTTTTGGACAGATATTTTAAAACTAATGGATGTAAAGATTATAAATAAGTCTCAAAATGAGGCAGATTTTAATAACTCTAAGCCACTTGTCGTAATTGCAAACCATCCATTTGGCATTATTGACGGTCTTATTTTATGCTCGCTTGTTTCAGAACAAAGACAAGACTTTAAAATCATGACTCATGAGACTCTACAGTTTTTACCTGAATTGGAGCAATATATCCTACCCGTTGATTTTAGTGCAAGGAGTAAGGAAGCCAAAAAATTAAATGTGATCACATCTCATAAAGCGCGTGATCACTTATTAAACAAAGGAGTATTAATAATATTTCCATCTGGATCAGTTTCAACAGCCAAAAAATTAAAGGATGACGCAACTGATGATAAGTGGAAGCTTTTTCCAGCAAAATTAATACAACAGACAAAATCAGATGTTCTTCCTATTTTCTTTGACGGTAAAAATGGATTATTGTTTCATCTATTTGCATCTAAACTAAAAAATCAAACATTGAAATATTCATCATATATACACGAAACTAAGAAAAAAATAGGTAAAGAAGTTATAATATATTCAGGAGACATAATTAATTATAAAAATATTTCACATTTTAAAGACAGATTTGAATTAACAGATTATTTAAAAAAAATTACTTATGCTCTAAAAAAATAATTTTAATATTTTTATTTATTATACTTTCTTAATTCTGCTTCACACATAATTCTTACAAGGCTATCGATGTCAGTATTGGGTCTCCATTTTAAGATCTTATGTGCCTTAGATGAACTCCCAAAAGCATGATCGATTTCATTAGGCCTGAAAAATTTTTTACTTATTCTTACGATTGTTTTGTTAGTATATCTGTCAGTAGCTCTCTCTAGTAATCCTTTACCCTTCCAGATTAGATCAATTTCTAAATTCTTAGCAACCTTATTTACAAATGTCTTTACATTATAAGTAATTCCAGATGAAATTACATAGTCATCTGCCTTCTTTTGCTGAAGCATTTTCCACATTGCCTCGACATAATCATTTGAATAACCCCAGTCTCTTCTTACATAAATATTCCCAAGAGTTAGTGTTGATTTTTTCTTTAATTTGATTTTAATTAAATCGCTTACAATTTTTTTTGTAACAAAGTCCTCCCCTCTTAATGGTGAGTCATGATTAAACAAAATCCCTGAGCAACAATATAATTTGTGTACATTGCGATATATATCTAACATCCAATGAGCATAAAGCTTTGATACCGCATAAGGACTTACAGGCATAAAATTTGTTTTTTCATTCCTCATTTTGGTATTTATTTTTCCAAACATTTCAGATGAAGATGCCTGGTAAAATTTAGTATTTCGAGAAAAATTTTTTATAGCTTCCAAAATATTAACGACAGAGAGTGCATTAATTTTTGTAGTATATACTGGACTTAAAAATGATTTATTAACAAATGATTGGGCTGCTAAATTATAAAACTCAGAATACTTGCCGCTTTTGATTACTTTATTTATGTTATTTTCGTCTAATAGCTCAAAGGGAATAATCCTTATATCCTTATCAATTTGTAATTCTTTGAGCCTCCAATTATGCTTTTCTGCATTAATCCTTTCACCTCCAACAACTTCATATCCTTTTTCAAGTAATAATTTTGCTAGATACGCGCCGTCTTGACCAGAAACACCAGTTATAAATGCTTTCTTTTTTATCATTAGATGGAGCAGTAATAAAAAAATATTTATTAAATTAATTATAGTAATATATCATTTCAATTTTAACTCGCAATGAATATTCTGTATGCAATATATATCTAATAATTTGTAAATGACTTACTCAGAGAATGAATTGATTATAATTTCTTTTTATAGGTTTATAAAAATAAATAACAAGAAAACTATAAAAGACTTAATTGATAATTACCTTAAAGGTAAAGTAATTAGAGGAACTATTCTGTTATCAGATGAAGGCATCAATGGATCTTTATCTGGTAAGAAAAATAATATTTTAAAAGCTATTAAATTTATTAAGCAAATATTGAATATAAAAAAAATTTCTAGTAACTCAAACTCGATTGATTTTCTTCCTTTTAACAGATTAAAGGTAAGAATTAAAAAGGAGATAGTATCTCTTGGCAAAGGAAATATTAATTCTATTCATAATAATAAAGAATATATAAATCCCAATGATTGGAATAAATTATTGAAAAATAAGAAGACAAAAATTATTGATGTAAGAAATCAATATGAAGTTGAAATTGGACAATTTTTTTCTTCTTTAAATCCAACTACTAACACATTCAGAGAATTTCCTTCAAAAATAAAAAAGTTAAAAATTAAAAAAAGTGACAATTTAGCAATATATTGCACTGGTGGCATAAGATGCGAAAAGGCATCGGCTTACCTTAAATCTCAAGGCTTTAAGAAAGTATACCAATTGAAGGGGGGTATTTTAAATTATTTAAGTTATTTTAAAGAAAATAAAAAAGATTCTTTTTGGAATGGAGAGTGTTTTGTTTTTGATGATCGTGTAACAATAAATAATGATCTAACTAAAGGTAAATATTTTCAATGTTATGGATGCAGAAGGCCTATTTCAAAAAAAGATTTGAAGTCAAAGTATTATGAAAAAGGTGTTCAATGTCCTCACTGTTACAAATTAAGAACCACAAGTCAAAAAAAAAGCTCAAAGATTAGACAATCTCAAATAGAAATGTCAATTAAGCAAGGAATGTCTAATACTTTTTCAAAAATAAGAAAAATTTAGATTTCATCATAAATTTTTAGTCATTCTTTTAAGCTCATTAATGAATCTTCAACAATTTCATGGAGAGTTTTTTTTGGATGCCAACCTAGCTCTCTTTTTGCTTTATTTATATCAGCCCAATATTGTCCTAAATCTCCTTTCCTTCTTGGCTTAATTACGCATTTTAATTTTCTTTTTAGCTGTTTCTCGAATGCATTTACTATTTCAAGAACGCTTCGACCTTTACCTGAGCCAAGATTCCATACATTATAATTGTATGTTTTATCATGCTTTAAAATAAAATTTAATGCCTCTATATGACCATTAATTAGGTCATTTACATGAATATAATCTCTTACACCATAGCCATCATGAGTATCAAAATCGTTACCATAAATATTTATGTGAGGCTTCTCATTATTAAGATATTTAATTATTTCAGGAAACAAATTCGTTGAATTTTTAGAGTTCTCTCTTATTAAACCCGAATGATGGAAACCCACTGGATTAAAATATCGCAATATGGCAACTTTAAGAAAATTATGTTTTAAAGAAAAATTTTTTAATAATTTTTCAATAATGATTTTTGATTGAGCATATGGACTGTCAGGAATATTAAGATCAATTTTTTCATGCCATGGTAGTTTACTATAATCACCATAAATAGTAGCAGATGATGAAAAAATAATTTTACTAACACAATATTTGACCATCAATTCTAGTAAAACCACTGTTCCTATTATATTTACTGAATAGTAATCTTCAGGCTTATCAAAACTTTCTGAAATTGATTTTAATCCAGCAAAATGAAAAACTGATTCAACTTTATTATTCAAAAAAACTTGATCGAGTTTTTTTCTGTCCCTTATATCGCATTCTTCTAGTTTAACTTTTTTATTTGCGATATTTTCGATTTGTTTATGGATTCTTTTTTCACTATTTGAAAAGTTATCTAATATTATTATTTCATATCCATTATTCAATAATTCAACAGCACAGTGTGAGCCTAAATATCCACAACCACCAGTTACAAGTATCATTAAGATTTTCTCTTTTTAATGATATTACTTACATGTTTAAGATATTTATTCCAATCATCTGAGGAAATAATGAAGCCAATGCATTTTTTTGATCCACATCTACATACATGATCATTAAAGTCATCTTTATTAAACTCATAGCCATAATCATAGTTTAGCTCTTCACCCTTTTTAATTTTTTTGATTGATTTTATCCATATACGATCATCAATGATATCTACTACACAATTAGGCGCGCAAGAGTGGTTTATATATCTGGCCTTATTATATAATGGAGAGCCATCAATATCGTATTTACTGTTTAATTCAAATACATAAACAGATCCATCAGTTTTTGAATCTAGAAATTTCTTTATTCGTCTTTCACTTCTTTTATCCCCTTCAGCTTTTAGTACCTTTTCGCCTATGTATTCAATAATTTTACTATTTTTTTTAATATCTTGTATTGCAAACACACCGCTCCCATGAACACTTGACTTTTTTACTTTCCATAGCTTCACTGTCATACAAGGTTATTCCTTCTAAATCTTTAAATTAGTATTAACTTCACCATTTAAAATTAGCATAATAATAATAATTATTATTCATATCTTATCTAGTAAAGGTCATCCTCAATTAATTGACATAATAATTGGCCAATAGCTATATGCATTTCCTGAATCCTATCGGGCCTGTTTGATGGAGTTTTGATTAGCACATCACAATATTCAGACATCTGAGATCCGTCATTTCCTGTTAACCCAATAACTTTAATATTTTTTAATTTCGCAAGCTTCATGCAAGCGATTATATTTCTACTCTTACCGCTAGTTGATATTGCATATAATACGTCATTTTTATCACCTAAAGCTTCGATTTGACGAGAAAAAACTTCGTCAAACGAAAAATCATTTGCTATTGCTGTAATAATTGAAGTATCGGTAGTAAGTGCTAATGCAGGTATAGGTTTTCTATTTTTTCTATATCTTCCAATCAACTCTGCGGCAAGGTGCTGAGAGTCAGCTGCAGACCCGCCATTGCCACAATATATAATTTTACCGCCATTTTTAATTGATTTTATCATCAATTCATAGGCTACACTTATCTCGGCAGAAGACTCTTTAGCTAGCTTTTCAAAGTTATTTGATATTTCTAAGAAGGTATCTTTTATAATCATCATTATAAATGCATTTTATAAATATTGAAGGTTAGTAATAATCAAAGACTAATTTACAAAAAGATTATGGTGTCCCCTTCTTTTTCACAAACCTGAAGTAGTTAGATATAAAGACAGTAAGAAAAGCTGAAACAAATATTGAAATTACAACCGTGACTAAGAAAATATAAATTTTTGGGTAGCCAGTAGCATCAAGCTTTAAGTCACTTTCGCTAAAAATAAGTAATTGAAAATTTGTATCCTGGCCTTCAAAATCATTTTCAAATTCTTTTATTGAAGTATCTAAGAGATCAATTGTATTATCAGACATTAGAGCATTTTTTCTGCGATTTGCATCAACATACTTCTGACTATGCGATGGATTTTCATTGAGATCTCTTTTTTGAATTATGCTTATTTCATTTTCTATACTTCTATATCCTAAAAAATAATATGGTAGGTTCATATTTAGATCTTCAATATCTGTATCAAGTGGCATGAGACCACTTGAGTTTGAGAACTTTTCAGTCTCTATTCCCCTCTCCCTGGCCATATGAGCTTGTTCTTTAAGATAAAGTATTCTTGCTTTAATCTCATCCTCATATGTATTTTTAATATTTTCAATCTCCCTTTCTATTCTTGCAATTCTGATTACCTTATCACTAGTCATATCTTCTTTAATATTATTTAAATTTTTTATTATGTCCTCAATTGCAGCAGAATTAGACTCACGTATATAATTATTAATAATATTTTTTAAGTCGTTATATTCACTAATAGTGAATTGTAATTCAAACTTATTATCTTTTTCGGTAACATTAATATTAGAAAATTTTTCACTATTCATTTTTAAAGTTACTTCATCGAAATTATCAATGCCTTTGATATTTAAATAAGATTTAACAAGATTTTCTTTTTTACTAAGATGAACAAGTAATGCTTTAAATAAACCCGTTTCAGATACAGGAGTAAATTTTAAATCATTAAGTACAATTTGTTCGTTGTCAGCACCTAGGGATAGTCTTAGATTATTATAATTATTATAATAATTATTTATTATATTGTTTATATATTTGTATTTAAATATTTCTGAATAATTATTTTGCTTAAGATCAATTTCTACCCTGTAGTTAGGTTTGTTAAAATAGTTGT
>JACWEC010000020.1 GCA_014653725.1 Pelagibacterales bacterium SAG-MED32
CAATCAATAGATTCTGCTCATCAGGACTTCAGAGTATTGCTGTTGCAGCACAAAGAATTATTGTTGATGGCATTAAAGTTGCAATAGGCGGCGGCGTTGAGTCAATTTCAATGACACAGCAGAACTTAAATATGAAACATCTGATTGAGCCTGAATTACAAAAAATATGTCCTGCTTTATGGATGCCAATGATTAATACAGCAGACATTGTTGCTGATAGATACAAAGTAAGCAGAGAACAGCAGGATGAGTACTCGCTTCAAAGTCAGCAGCGTACAGCTGAAGCACAAAGCGCTGGAAAATTTGCTGATGAAATCGTTCCTTTGAAAACAAAAATGGACGTGATGAACAAAGAAACAAAGGAAGTTACTGAGCAAGAGGTAACAGTTGATAAGGATGAGTGTAATAGACCTCAAACAACATTGGAGAGTTTAGCTGGGTTAATGCCTGTCATGGGACCTGAGAAATATGTGACTGCAGGAAATGCAAGTCAGTTATCTGATGGAGCATCATCATGTGTCTTAATGGATTTGAAAGAAGCAGAAAAAAGAAATATTGAACCAATGGGAATTTTTAGAGGATTGTCCGTTGCAGCGTGCGAGCCTGATGAAATGGGAATTGGTCCAGTTTTTGCAGTACCGAAATTGTTAGAACAACACGGCTTATCCGTTGATGATATTGACATTTGGGAACTAAATGAAGCTTTTGCTGTTCAAGTCTTATATTGCCGTGATAAACTTGGCATAGATAATGAGAAGTTGAATGTTAATGGTGGTTCAATTTCAATTGGACACCCATACGGTATGACAGGTTCACGTATGACTGGTCATATTTTAATAGAGGGTAAAAGAAGAAACGCAAAATACGGTGTAGTCACTATGTGTGTCGGTGGCGGAATGGGTGCAGCAGGACTTTTTGAGATTTTATGATTGATGTTATTAAATATATTGAGAAAATTGCTTTAGTAATTATTATTTTTGCGACTGTCATTGCTATTGGCTACGAGATTTATGCAATGTATGAGAAATCACTTGTTGAGTTAGCTGATCTATTGTTACTTTTTATTTATTTAGAAGTCATTCAAATGATCAGAGAGTATTGGACGCTCAATAGGATCAGAATAAGTATTCCATTATTTATTGCAATCACTGCGGTAGCTAGATTAATCATACTCCAGGGCAAAACAATGGATCCAAGTATGTTGCTATATGAGGGTGGTGCAATATTGCTTATAGCAATTGCAGTGCTTATTCTTAAAGCAAGAAAACTAAAGATGTTTTCTGATGTTGACGACTAAAATATTTAACTATTTACAAATATTAATTTTATCCTTCCTAATTCAGAATGGGGCATATGCCATTACTGCATCAGATGAAGAAGAAATAATATCAGTGGTAAATGCACAACTGCAGGCATTTCAAGATGACGATTTTGAAAAAGCTTATTCATATGCTTCTCCAACAATTAAAACCATTTTTTCTGATTATAAAAAGTTTAGAGATATGGTGGTGGGTCAGTACCAAGCAGTGTATAGGCCAAAAAGTATAAACTTCGGAAACGTTACAACGCAAGGGGGAACGACTTTTCTTGAGGTATATTTAGTTGATCCAGATGGCATATTTGTAACTGCAATTTATACGATGCAACAGCAAGAAGATGATAGTTGGCTTATTAATGGTTGTTTTCTCAATCAAGCTAAAAGCGATCAGATTTAATTATGAAGATTTTTCTATAATCTCTTGATAGAATTTTAGACTTTTTTTACTTTTCCTCGCAAGAGTTTCTCTGTCAACTTCAATGAGGCCAAATCTTGGTTTGTATCCATATAACCATTCGAAATTGTCTAGAAACGACCAATAGTAATAACCTCTGATATCGAGACCATCATCAATACATCCTCCTTGAACAGCGGCGATGACTGGAAAACGAGCTGTTTCCAAACAAGTAGCTGCGTTCTGTAAATAATGCAATTGTTGCAAGAAGTAACCTCTACTTCTTCCAAGTTCATTTTCACTCTGGTTTTCAACTACATCATCCTTAAACATATTCAAATCTATGCCAGATGAAAAGTGAGGACCTGTTGATGAAACAACCAAAGCTCTAACTTCACCACTACTATCTAATTCTTCAACTTCCTTGGGAAATAAGTTCCAAAAATCCTCATTCATTGAGTTTCTTTTCTCAGGCCTGTTAAACCTTATATGGGCTATGGAATTGTTTATCTCGACATCAAATGGTTTAGACATATTTTTTACTCGCATTAAATATTTGAACTATATAAACTATATATATATTTAAAACGTACTAAAATACATAAAAAATGCCTATTAATTACGATGAAATAATGTCTATGACATCTGAGAATGTTGAAATTTCTTACTCTGATAAGGATTCAATTCTCTATAGCCTTGGAGTTGGCCTAGGTAATGATCCAATGAATATGGCAGAGTTAAAATATGTTTATGAAAACACACAAGTTGCTTTACCTTCAATGGCTACAAATTTCCAATATCATTCGCCTCTACTTTTAAAAGCTAACATAAATTTCATTTTAGTAGTGCATGGTGAGCAAAAATTATCTTTTACAAATCCTCTACCGGTATCTGGAGATTTTATTTCTAATGCTAAGGTAATAGGTTGCTATGATAAAGGTGCTGGCAAAGGTGCAATTATAGAAGTAGAGACTACAATAAACCAAAAAAAAGATAATACTGAAATCTGTAAACTTGTAAGCACAACATTTGCAAGGGGTGACGGAGGGTTTGGGGGTCCAGAATCTCCAAAGAATGAAATATTTAAACCAGAAGGTGATCCAGATGTTGTTCACGAAATTAAAACTAAGCCTGACCAAGCTTTGATTTTTAGACTCTCAGGAGACTATAATCCACTACACTCCGACCCCAATTTTGCAAAGACTGCAGGATTTGAAAAACCTATTTTGCATGGTATGTGTACTTATGGTATAGCGTGCCGCTCAGTCGTAGAAAGTGTATGTGAGGGTGATGCAAAAAGGTTAAAAAAATTTGATTGCCGTTTTTCATCCCCTGTATATCCTGGTGAAACGATTGTTACTGAAATGTGGAAGAATGGCAGTAAGGTTTACTATCAATCTAAAGTAAAAGAGCGAGACAAAATTGTAATTAAGAATGGAGTAAGTGAAATAACATGATACCAAAAGTTGGAATAGCAGAAGGAAAAGAACCTTTATTTTATAATGACTCTCATCACGCTTGGAGAGATGAAGTCAGAAAGTTTGTAGCTAAAGAAATAGCGCCGTTTGTTGAGGAATGGGAAGAAGCAGGAGAATTCCCAAGAGAATTATACAAAAAAGCCGCCGAAGTTGGTCTGATGGGCATGGGTTATGATGAAAAATACGGTGGCACTACTGAAGGCATTGATATATTCCACGGCATTGTAACTGCAGAAGAGTTTGCCCAAGGATGTGGGGGAGTTTCTGCGAGTCTACTTTCACATAATATTGCAATTCCTTTGATTCAGTCTCTCGGAACTGAAGAGCAAAAAGAAAAGTTTATTCCACCTGTTGTGAAGGGAGAAAAAATAGCGGCCCTTGCAATGACCGAACCTTCAGGTGGCTCTGATGTCGCAAGCTTAAAAACGAGAGCTGTAAGGAAAGATGACCATTTTGTAGTTAACGGTTCAAAAATGTTCATAACAAGTGGTATGAGAGCTGACACTTTTGTTGTCGGAGTAAGGACTGGTGGTGAAGGAGCCTCAGGAATTTCTGTACTTGTAATTGAGAAAGATACTCCTGGCTTTACACAAACTCCACTAAAGAAAATGGGCTGGTTAAGCTCTGATACAGCTGTTCTATATTTTGATGATTGCAAAGTTCCTGTTGAAAATTTAATTGGTGGCGAAAATAGTGGTTGGATTGGGGTAATGGGTAATTTCAGCCAAGAAAGATTGGGCATGGCTGCAGGAATGAATGCATATTCTCAAATTTGTATTGATGAAGCTGTTGCTTGGGCTAGGGAGAGAAAAACTTTTGGAAAGCCACTCATCGATAATCAAGTTATTAAACATAAACTCGTTGAAATGAATAGAGTTGTAAGAACGTCTCGAGCATGGACTGAATTATTATCTTGGAGAGTAATGAATGGAGAGAGTCCTATTGCCGATCTAGCTATGCTAAAAGTTCACGCAAGTAAGGCTATGGAATTGTGCGCACGAGAAGCAATGCAAATACTTGGTGGCGCAGGATACCTAAGAGCAAACAGTGGTCCTGGTAAAGTTGAGAGAATTTATAGAGAAGTAAGAGTTAATGCTATTGGTGGTGGTTCAGAAGAAATTATGTATGACTTAGCTGCTAGACAATTAGGATACAGATCTTAATTAAAATTCTGCTACTTCCATATCCATCATAGAAGATTTTCCTGCCTGAACTTTTTTAGAATACATTATTAATTCTGGCATAATTTTTTCCACAAAATATGTACCTGTTTTAATCTTGTTCTTATGAATGGGCTCATTTTTACCTACAGAGAACTTTGCCATCCTTGCCCACATATAAGTCATCGAAGATAAAGCCATTAAATTAAGATAATCTGTTGCAGAGGATAATGCATTTTCAGGGTCCTGCATTCCATTTTGCATTAACCACATTGTTGAAGTCGTTACTTCTTTTAAAGCATTTTCAAGTGGCTTAATGAAGGTTTCAATTTCTGTATTATCTTTATTTTCATTTAAAAAACTCTGAACTTCTTTTTGGAAGTTTTGTAACATTCTGCCTTTATGCATTGTAAGTTTTCTTCCCACTAAATCTAATGCTTGAATGCCGTTTGTTCCTTCATAAATCATCGTAATTCTGACGTCTCTTAAGTATTGCTCCAAAGGATATTCCTGTGTAAAACCACTCCCTCCAAGAACTTGAAGGCTTTCTGAGCAATTCATGAAACCTTTTTCAGTACAATAAGCTTTTATTATTGGTGTCATTAAAGCAGCAAAGTCGTCAGCATCCTGTCTCACTTGCTCATCTGGATGATCTTCTGCAAGATCAATCTTCATAGCTGTGTATATACATAGTGCTCTCATAGCTTCAGTAGTTGATTTAACATTCATCAACATTCTTCTAACGTCAGGGTGAACAATGATACTATCTGCTTTGCTATCAGGGTCCTGTTTTTCTTTTACTACTGATCTCATTTGCTTACGTTCTTTTGCAAACTCTAGTGCATTTTGGTAAGAAATTTCTGACATGGCAATTGCTTGTAAGCCAACCTTAAGTCTTGCATCATTCATCATCAGAAACATTGCTTCCATGCCTTTATTTTCTTCACCCACAAGCCATCCTTTAGCATTATCTAAATTCATGACACAGGTAGGCGATGAATTGATTCCAAGCTTATGCTCTAAACCGCCACAAAAAATAGGGTTTCTTGAATTGTCATCTAATCGCTTAGGAACCAAGAAAAGGCTTATCCCTTTTATTCCTGCTGGTGCATCAGGTGTTCGAGCTAAAACAAGGTGTATTATATTTTCTGTAAGATCATGCTCACCAAATGAAATCCAGATTTTTTGACCGTTTAATTCGTAATGATCATCCACTGGTTTTGCTGTTGATTTAATTAAACCTAAATCGGTTCCACATTGTGGCTCAGTAAGACACATAGTTCCCATCCATTCACCAGAGGTCATGTTTGGTAGATACTTATCTTTCAATTCTTCTGTGGCCTTTTTTAATATTGTTTTCATGGCTCCATGACTAAGTCCAGGACCCATGTAGAACGCCATGTTAGATGCAATTCCAACTTCTCCTGCAAGGATTGCTGTTGTAAACGGAGCCCCACCACCACCATATTGAGTTGGCATCGTAGCACCTACGTATCCAGAATCTTTAACAACTTCATATATTTTTTTAAATGATTCAGGAGTGTGGACTTCAGGACCTTCAGGGCCGTCTGGAAGATATTTAAGACCTTCACGGTCACCTATTTTATTGCTATCAACAACCTCTAATTCATTCAGGCGTCCAATCTCACTCACCACACTCATTAGGGTATCAGAGTCATAATCCTTGAATTTATCTATGCCCGCAATGATCTCGTCGTAATTTAGCATTGCTAGGTTATATTTGAAATCTTCTATTGGACTTTTGTATGACATAGGTTTATGAATAATTATTGTAATTTAATTTAAATATATAACCATTGTCTAATAAATTGCAAATTTCTAATTTTGCTATCCATTTCATAGGGGAAAGTCTGAAAAGAGTGAAGGTATGAGTATTTATCTGCCAATTGCAGAGCTCTCAGTGAATATATTTTTATTGCTATCTTTAGGTGGCGTAGTCGGTTTTTTGTCAGGGATGTTTGGTTTGGGTGGAGGTTTTTTAATGACTCCAATCCTCATTTTTATGGGTATACCAACAAATGTAGCTGTTGCCACATCTGCTAACCAAATTGTAGCTTCTTCAATCTCGGGAACAATAGGCTACTGGCGCCAGGGGTTGGTTGATTTCAAAATGGGAGGGGTATTACTGATTGGATCATTTTTTGGATCTATTTTAGGAGTATGGATTTTTAGTAAATTAGTAGCGTTAGGTCAGATTGATACTGTTATATCAATTTTATACTTTTCTCTCCTTACCTCGATTGGGATGATTATGCTCATTGAAAGTTCTCAAGT
Source organism: Pelagibacterales bacterium SAG-MED32 (assembly GCA_014653725.1). Taxonomy (GTDB): domain Bacteria; phylum Pseudomonadota; class Alphaproteobacteria; order Pelagibacterales; family AG-422-B15; genus CACNXQ01. The sequence continues at coordinate 6,646 of JACWEC010000020.1, forward strand.
GATTAGGGATCGAGTTAGAAGGAAAACAGTAAAGAGAAAAATTCATTACCATAACTGGGCGCATAAACTACCCTTCAAAATTAAATTCTATAAATCTAAACTATATATTAGTGCAATACCTCCTATCATCATTGGTTTCGTAATTGGTATTTTATCAGCAACAATGGGAATTGGTGGAACATTCATTTTAATTCCTGCTATGATTTATTTTCTTGGAATGCCTACGTCCAAAGTAATTGGCACTTCATTATTTCAAATTATTTTTGTTACTGCGCTCGTCACATTATTGCACGCTACTACTACATTCGCTGTTGATGCAGTTTTGGCATTCTTTTTGATAATCTCATCAGTAATTGGAGCTCAGGTAGGTGTATTGGCTGCTAATAAATTAAGAGGTGAAGAAATTAGAGCACTTCTCGCAATTATTGTATTAGGTGTTGCAACTAAAATAGCGCTCGACTTGCTAGTGGAACCAAACGAGATTTTTAATATTTCTGTCATAAGGGCTTTATTCTGATATGAATTTGAGAATATTCTTTTTTATTAAATTATTAGTATTGGCTTTTATCTCGTCTGCCTCGGCGCTTGTTATAGGATCTGATGAAGAGGAGATATACATTGATGCAAATTTTTCTGGAAAAAATCTTCTTGTATTTGGGGCCTTTTATTCAGATCCCTCGCAGGCAAGGGATTATAAGAGTGATATTCTGATTGAAGTAGTCGGTCCCTCAGAGGATGTAGTCATAAGAAAAAAGGAGTCTTTCTTTGGTTTTTGGCTGAATTCAAAAAGTGTTGAATTCAACGACGTGCCTGGATTTTATTATCTTTCAAGTACGAATGAGATAACCAATGAATTTTTAAATGAAAACAATATTGGTCTATTAAATAAAAAAGACACCCAGCTTATAGACTGGAGTGCGTTAAATATTGACTGGGGAAATATCAGAAATGAAAAGGATAAAGAATCTTTTTATGATGCGCTTATAAGAACAAAAGAGATTGAAGATGTATACAGAAAGGTTAATGGAAAAATTGATATTATTGATGGAAATTTATTTAGATCTTATATTGAGATACCGAATACTGTTCCTGTTGGTCAATATAAAGTTAATTTATACCTGATTATAGATAATAAGATTTCAAATGAATATTCTTATAATTTTATGGTGACCAGAGTAGGTATTGAAGAGGCAATCTATTCCTTTTCAAAAAACTATCCTTTAATTTATGGATTGATTTCGCTTCTAATCGCTATACTTATAGGCTGGAGCGGCGCTGAAGTATTTAAAAGATTTAGAAAAGTTTAATGACTGAAATATCATATTTTTATGTTGTCCTAGCGGGACTACTTAGTTTTTTGTCACCTTGCGTGTTACCTATTGTGCCTGGTTACTTATGTTTTTTAGCAGGCACAAGTTTAGATAAGATTGCATCAGGTGAGGATGCTTCAAAAGAGAGAAATGTATTTTATTTTGCCTTAAGTTTTGTTTTTGGATTTTCTACTGTATTTATTTTATTGGGTGCCTCAGCAACATTATTAAGTGGCTTAATTTATGAATACTTAGATATTCTAAGAATTGTTGGTGGAATTATAATTATTATTTTCGGGATTCATTTTATGCAAATTATCCAACTTCCATTCCTAAATAGAGACACAAGGTACCAAATTGAAAGCTATAGACCTGGAGTAGTTGGATCTTATGTAATTGGTCTCTCTTTTGCTTTCGGATGGACGCCATGTATAGGGCCAATTTTGGGCAGCGTCTTATCAATTGCGGCAAGCTCAGAGACAGTTACATATGGAATTGTTCTTTTAATGCTCTACTCAGCAGGCCTTGGTATTCCATTTCTACTAGCCGCATATGCAATTAATGGCTTCATGAGATTTTTAACAAAAATAAGAAATTATATTAGAGTTATAGAAATTTTTACTGGTGTATTACTTGTAATATTTGGTATTCTCATCTTAACTAATAGAATTCAGGAATTGGCTTTCTTTTTTATAAAGTATCTTCCATTCTTAACGCAATTTGGATAAAGGAGTAAATATGTTTCAAAAAAATTTATTAAAAGATAAAAGAATTTTAGTTTCTGGTGGGGGATCAGGTCTTGGAAAAGCAATGGCTACAAGATATTTAGAGCTTGGAGCAGATATTTATATTTGTGGTCGAAGGAAATCAGTTTTAGATGAAGCTGCAAAAGAACTAATGGATTTGCACGGTGGATCTGTAAAAGCTATTTCATGTGACATTAAAGTCCCAGAAGCAATCGAAGATATGGTAAATGAAATCTGGAGTGAAGGACCTCTTACAGGTCTTCTAAACAATGCGGCTGGTAATTTTATCTCTAGAACAGAAGATTTATCTCCAAGAGCTTTTACTGCTATCTCAAATATAGTTTTCAATGGAACTTTTTATATGACTAACGCAATTGGCAAAAGATGGCTAAAAGAAAATCTAAAAGGAAGTATCATTTCTATTTTAACTACTTGGGTTGACAGTAGTGGGCCTTATACTGTTCCTTCAGCAATGTCTAAATCTGGCTTAGCAACAATGACAAGGTCACTAGCAGCTGAATGGGGAAATAGAGGAATAAGGCTAAATGGAATTGCTCCTGGGCCATTTCCTACCAAGGGAGCTTGGGATCGATTGGCGCCTGGAGACAAAGGAGCGGACTTGATGAATTCAGTTCCAATGAAGAGAACTGGTGAATTAAGCGAACTTGCAAATCTTGCAACTTTTTTAATGGCTGATGGATGTGAGTATTTAACAGGTGAAATCGTTGCAATAGATGGCGCTCAATGGCTAAACCATGCAGGCAATTTCTATGAAATGCTGAAAGATGTAACTGATCAGGAATGGGAAATGTTAAGAAGTATGATTAAATCATCAAATGACGCCGATAAAGCAAAAAGATCAGTTTAAATAAAAGTATCTTTGAAGAGTTTTTTGCTCATTCTTCGGACAAAAGAAGGAGTAAAACGCATAAAGAATGAAGCAAGCTTTGCCTCTAATCCTACAGGGTGGTGTATTTTCTTGCTATTATAAGCCAGCCATACTTTATCAACGACTTTAGATACTGGATGAACTTTTGTTCTTTGTTCAACAAAATCTCTTTCCCATTGACTTTGCATGTCAGATGACACATTTTTTGCCTCAAGTATTGGTGTCTCTGTAAACCATGGATTAATTTCAGAAACTCTTACGCCATGCCTTTCGTATTCAATTCTCAAAGACTCAGTTAATGAAGTTACAGCGTGTTTAGTTGCCCCATAAATTGCGATACCAGGCGTAGGCACTAACCCTGCTACAGAACTGGTATTCAAAAGAAGGCTGTTCTCTGTATTCTTTAACAAATTTAGCATTGAAATACAGCCATTTGCGACACCTTTAAAATTAACATCTATAATTTTATGAATTTCATTAATGTGTACATCTTCAAAAGCTCCAGCAAAATTAGCTATACCTGCATTATTAAAAAAAATATTACATTTTCCAGATGTGTATTCTGAAAAACTCTTTTCAGCTTCTTTCCACTCCTGAATACTGGTCACATCTAGCTTTTGATACATACATTTGTTGTGTCCAATAAGATTAGCTACTTCTTTGAGACCTTCCTCATTGATATCAAACAAACCAACATGCCAGCCTTGTTTAGCAAATGATATTGCGGTTGCTTTGCCAATACCAGAGGCTGCCCCAGTAATAAATATACTTTTTGTCATAAATTATAAGCCCTTCAAAAAAAGTTTGGTCGCAAAGTTTGAAGCATCATCAGGGGATACATCACTGCGTGTCAACATTTCATCACCAAGATTTATACATACTGCCATGACAGATGTGATCATAAAAGAAATATCGTCTTGAGGAAATTTTGTTTTTTTTGAGAGATTAATCACGAATTCATATAAATTATTATTAAATCTCGCATACTCCTTTGAATGAGCAGAAAGCCACTTTAAGTCTAATATGTATTTTCTATTATTTTTTATAAATAAGTAATTTTCTTCTTCATCTAAAATCCAATTAAACCAACTATTAAAGGCTATCTTAACAATCTGATCAAAAGTTTGGGCTTCATTTATTTTGTTCATAAAGTAATCGCTGAATTCACTTACTAGCCTTTCAATAATTATCAAAAAAACTGCATTCTTATCATCAAAGTAATTATAAAATGTACCAGAGCCAAGGTTAGCGATTGATACGATTTCTCGTACACTCGCATTATCGATACCTTTTTCTGTAAGAACCTTCCTTGAGGAAGTTATTATGGACTCTCGATTATTTTTCTTATTAATTTGTCTTTTTCTTTGATGAAATGGAATATCCATTATTTTGTTCATGAATGAATAATCCCTACTGCATCTGAGATATTTTTATACCCATCATTTTGTAAAAGTAATGATAATTCCTTTTTAATATTATTTATCATTTGTGGTCCATTGAAAGTAAGGGCTGTATACAATTGAACTAATGATGCGCCCAACTTAATTTTAGTATAAACATCTTCTGCGTTAGAAATGCCTCCAACACCAATAAGAAGCAATTCTCTATTTGTTTCTTTTGAAAGGAAACTTAACACTTTGTTGGATAATTCTTTAAGTGGCTGTCCTGAAATACCTCCCTCTTCGTCTTTATACTCGTTCATTAAATCTTGAGGACGAGAAATGGTTGTATTAGTAGCAATTATACCGTCAATTTTATATTTCTGAACTAAATTAAGTACCATGCTGTAATGCTGCTTAGTACTATCAGGATCAATTTTTAGGATGATCTTTTTTTGTGTCTTCATGTTTTCTCTTAATTGAGACAACTCGCTAAGCAGTGTATTTAATGTATCGTGTTCCTGTATATCTCTTAAATTTTCGGTGTTTGGTGAAGAGACATTTACTGTAACGTAGTCTGAATAATCAACTACTTGAGTGTATAAATTAATATAATCATCAATGAAATTTTCTGTGTCTTTGTTTGGTCCAATATTTGCCCCAAGAACTCCATTTTTATTTGATTTACTCATATTCATCAAAAATTTTTCAATACCATTATTATTAAAACCCAGTCTATTTATAATCGCTTTATCTGAAGCAAGCCGGAATACTCTTGGTTTAGCATTTCCAAATTGAGGTCTTGGTGTGACAGTTCCACATTCTGTGAAACCAAATCCTAAATTGAATAATGAATTTATAACTTCAGCATTTTTATCAAATCCTGCAGCCATTCCAATGGGGTTCTTAAACCTGAGTCCGTTAATATCATTGCTTAAAATAGAGATATCATTACTGCTTTCAATAAATGGATTTGGAAGTTTAAGTGCGTTTATTGTTAATTTGTGAGCAACTTCAGGGTCAAGGTTCTTAAGTATATTTAAAAATATCCTTATCATTTAAATTTTTATTTTAACTTTTCTTCGATTAACTCAATTGTCTGTTTTATTCCATATATCGCAATAAAAGTTCCAAATCTGGGTCCGTCTTCTTTGCCAAAAAGCACTTGATAAATAAGTTTAAACCAATCCCTGAGGTTTTCAAAATTATGATCTTTTCCTATTTGATATATCTCAGTTTGAATGGTTTCGGCATCTGCACTTTCTGCCTGACTACGCAATCTATTTATTAGATCCTCAAAGATTTTTCTTTCTTCGCTAGATGGGGTCTTAAAGTTTATTTTCTCTGATGTAATGTCTCTTTCAAAATTAATTGCCCCTTTAATTAAGTCATTGATGAATTGCCTATTAGAACTATTAATATTTTCATCATATTTCTTAACAAAATCTAAAATAATTGCAGGATCGTTTTTTCCACTCGCAGCAACAAGATTTAATATAAGGTTGTATGTTACATTTACATTTCCTATAGAGTTTTCACCATTCATGATGTGCCAGACTGGATTTTCAATCTGCTCTTGATCAGATTGCGTATTAAATTTGTTTAAATGGCCTAAGAACTCATCAGATGACTTTGGAATGATGTCATGAAAGAGTTTCTTAGCTCTTCTTGGGTTTTGATACATAAAATAGCTTAATGTTTCTTTAGGTGCGTATGACAACCATTCCTCTATAGTGAGACCATTGCCTTTCGATTTGGATATTTTTTCTCCATGTTGATCAAGAAATAGTTCATAAAAATAATTTTCTGGAGGCGCATAACCAAGTGCTCGGCTTACTTTTGCAGAAAGCTGAAACGTAGGTATTAAATCTTTTCCGTACATCTCATAATCAATATTAAGAGCGCCCCACCGCATTGCCCAATCAACTTTCCATTGAAGTTTGCATTTTCCCTTTAAGATAGATTGCTCAACTTCTTTATTTTTATTTACATATGTAATTGTATTTTTATCGGGATTAAGTGAAATAATTTCAACTTCAAGAACATGTCCAGACTCTGGGCATATTGGAAGAAATGGACTATATGTTTTTTTTCGTTCCTCGCCTAATGTTGGAAGAATAATATTTTTTATCGAATCATAATTTTTTAGTACATTAATTAATTGTTCATCAAAATACCCTGAAGTATAAAGTTCAGTAGCACTTTTAAATGTGTACTTAAATCCAAAGTTATCTAAAAACTGCTGCAACATTTCATTATTGTGATCTCCAAAACTCTTACTTGTCTCAAATGGATCGGGAATTGAAGTGAGTGGTTTATGAAGATGTTCCTCTAATATATTTTTATTAGGAACATTGTCAGGAACTTTTCTAAGTCCATCCATATCATCTGAGAA
>JACWEC010000021.1 GCA_014653725.1 Pelagibacterales bacterium SAG-MED32
TCCATAACTGAGAACTCAAAATCTTCTCCCTGTATCACTCCGGTATCTCCAATTTGCCCGCCTGACTCAGCATAAAATACAGTCTGGTTAAGCATAATAATTCCTTCTTCCTTTTCTTTTGGTGATTATTTTAAAGAAGATGCAATTGAGTATGCCTGGAAATTTATCACATCTGAACTTGCTATAAACAAAGATAAACTATGCGTTACAATCTATCATGATGATGAACAAGCGTATGAATCTTGGAAAAAGGTTGCTGGCCTTAGCGATGATAGGATTATCAGAATATCTACAAAAGATAATTTTTGGTCAATGGGTGAAACTGGTCCTTGCGGACCTTGTTCTGAAATATTTTATGATCACGGTGATCAGTTTAATGGAAAGCTTCCTAGTGAAGCCGATGAAACTGGGGACAGGTTTGTAGAGATATGGAATTTAGTATTTATGCAGTTCGAACAGTTGAATTCAAATGAAAGAATAGATCTTCCAAAACCTTCTATTGATACAGGGATGGGCATTGAGCGAATTGCAGCCGTTATGCAAGGAACTAATGATAATTATCAAGTTGACAGTATAAAAGAGATTATTGGTAATTCTATAGAGCTTACAAAATCTGATGATGATAAGCTAATTTCAAGTCATAGAGTTATTGCTGATCATTTACGTTCCTCCTGCTTCTTGATTGCAGACGGGGTATTGCCTTCTAATGAAGGAAGAGGATATGTGCTAAGAAGAATAATGAGAAGAGCAATGCGGCATGTTCATCTACTTGATTATAATGATACATTGATGCACCAATTAGTTCCTACGTTAATGCTTAATATGAAGGAAGCATATCCAGAATTATTAAGAGCTGAAATATTAATAAAAGAGACGTTAAAGTATGAAGAGGAAAAATTTAAGAATCTTCTAGATAAAGGTATTTCGCAGCTAGATAATATAACTAAAGATCTACGATCTGGTGACACTTTTCCAGGAGACTCAGCGTTCAAACTTTATGACACGTACGGATTTCCCATTGATCTTACGCAGGACATATTGAGAAGTAATAATATTTCTATAGATATAGATGGTTTTAATAAAAAACTTGAAGCGCAAAAAGAATTAGCGAGAAAGAATTGGTCAGGTGCAGGCGGTTCTGTGACTGATAAGATTTGGTTTGAATTAAACAAAGAATTATTAGCTACTGAATTTCTTGGGTACAATGGTATTGAAACTCAAGGTGAAGTTCTTTCAATTATTAAAGATGATAAAAGAGTCGCTGAATTAAAAGAAAAGGAAGAAGGAATTATTATGCTTAACCAGACTGTATTTTATGCTGAGTCAGGCGGGCAAATTGGAGATACCGGAGTGATACAGGGAGAAGATTTTGAGTTCTCAGTTATGGATACTCAAAAAAAAGACAAGTTAATTCTGCACATAGGAGTCATGATTAAAGGAACAATTAAAAATGGATCTAATGCAGTTTTATCAGTTAACCAAAAACAAAGAAATGATTGTAAAGCTTATCATTCAGCCACACATATCTTACACCAATCTCTTAGAGACAGGTTAGGGGAGCACGTTACACAGAAAGGATCCTTAGTCTCAAATGATAAATTAAGGTTTGATTTTAGTCATCATAAATCAATGACAAATCTAGAGATCGAAGATGTTCAAAATAAAGTAAACGAAGTTATTAAAACAGGTTCTAAGGTAGAGACACTAATTATGTCACCGGATGATGCAGTAAAGGCTGGTGCCCTTGCTCTGTTTGGAGAAAAGTATTCAGATGAAGTTAGGGTTCTCAAGATAGGAAAATTTAATGATAAAACATACAGCACAGAGTTATGTGGAGGAACCCATGTTTCTAATACCAGTGAAATAGGAGAATTAAAAATTGTAAGTGAGTCTTCAGCTGCATCAGGAGTAAGAAGAATTGAAGCTTTGAGAGGCGATGACCTATTAATATTTAACGAAGAAAAGAAGAAAGAAGATCTTAAATCAGAAGAAAAAAAACAGGACATTAAAAAAGAAAAAGAAGCTTCTACAGAAAATATAAGACAGCTTAAAGAAGCAATAGAATTAAGTATTGGCAATAACTTGGATCATAATATTATTATTGAATTCTGTGAGAATGTATTAATTAATGAACTGAGACCACTGATAGATAAGTACAAGAAACTAATATCAGATCACGGTGTTATAATTCTTTGTGCTAAAAAGGGTGATAAGCTAAGTTTTCTAATAGGTGTAACTGATCAATTGACTGATAAAATTGGTGCAGATGAAATTGCTAAATTTGCGTCCTCTATTTCAAATGGAAAAGGTGGCGGAGGAAGAAAAGATTTTGCCCAATCAGGAGGCATGTTGATTAATGAAGATGATCAAAAAAGAGAGCTAAGAAAATTTATTATTGGTAAGTTACAGTAAGTTTATTGTTAAGGTTACGTTCAATAATTTCTAAAAAATCTTCTGTACTATGCCAATCTTGTTCATGAGGCATCAGCAGAGCTAGATCCTTCGTCATTGATCCACTTTCAACTGTCTCAACGCATACTTTTTCCAACTTATCTGCAAACTCAATAAGTTGATCATTCTCATCCAGCTTTCCACGATATTTAAGGCCTCTTGACCAAGCAAATATAGAGGCTATAGGGTTCGTTGAAGTTTGCTTGCCTTCTTGATGCAATCTAAAATGTCTTGTGACTGTTCCATGAGCAGCTTCTGCTTCGATAGTTTTTCCGTCTGGCGTCATAAGTACGCTTGTCATGAGTCCTAGTGAGCCAAATCCTTGAGCAACAGTATCTGATTGTACATCCCCATCGTAGTTTTTACATGCCCATACAAATTTTCCGTTCCATTTCAACGCAGATGCGACCATATCATCTATTAATCTATGCTCATAATCTAGATCGAGTGATTTAAATTTCTCAGCAAATTCTTTTTCATATACCTCTTGAAAGAGATCTTTGAAACGACCGTCGTATTGTTTCAAAATAGTATTTTTAGTAGATAGGTAAACAGGCCATTCACGCATCAATGCATAGTTCATGCAAGATTTTGCAAAGTCTCTGATCGACTCGTCTGTATTATACATCGCCATGGCAACGCCACTTGATTGAAATTCATAAACTTCTTTTTCGATTGTTTCCATATTCGGATCTTCGGGCGTCCATTTAATACTAAGTTTTCCTTTGCCAGGAACTTTAAAATCTGTCGCTTTGTATTGATCCCCAAATGCGTGCCTACCTACGACAATGGGGTCAGTCCATCCAGGCACAAGTCTAGGGACATTTTTACAAACAATCGGTTCCCTAAAAACTGTTCCACCAAGTATATTTCTTATAGTTCCATTTGGTGAGCGCCACATTTCCTTCAGTTTAAATTCTTCTACCCGATCTTCATCAGGAGTTATTGTGGCGCATTTAACTCCAACTCCGTATTTCTTGATGGCATTTGCAGAATCTACTGTAATTTTATCATTGGTTCTATCTCTGCTTTCAACTCCGAGATCGTAATAATCAAGTTCAATATCAAGATAAGGAAGTATGAGTTTATCTTTGATAAACTGCCAGATAATTCTTGTCATCTCATCACCATCTATCTCGACTAGCGGTGTTTTAACTTTAATTTTCTTCACGGATTCTCAGTTCTTTTTCTAATTCTGAATGATTTTTGATTACCTTATATGCTTCTTTCATATTTTCACCAGCAAAATTGTTTTTGATCATGTGCTCTATCAATTCAACAAGAGGGTCCCAGAAATTTTCAAAATTATATATAAAAATTGGTTTATTATGAAGGTTCAGCTGTTTCCAAGACAGAACTTCAAAAAATTCCTCTAGAGTACCGATACCACCTGGGAGAATAAGAAAGGAGTCGGCAGAATTGTACATTTCAATCTTTCTTTCATGCATAGTATTGACAATTCTTACATTATTTTCACTTACGTTTTTTCGTTCAATATTTATGAGGTGTTCAGTTATTATTCCTTTTACTTCACCGCCTGCCTGAGTAGCACTTTTGGATAGTTTACCCATAAGGCCCATATCACCTCCACCATATATAATTTTTAATTTTGCTTGAGCTAGGAGTTTGCCAATTTTAGAGACTTCATTATTGAAAGTTTTACTGATTTTATTTGAAGAGCTACAATAAACAGCAATTGATTTCATATTTAATTTATTAAATTACTTTTAATATTTGGTATACCTCTGTAATTTTTAAATCTACTAAAAAAAACATTTAAGCTATTAGGCAAAGCCAGAAGGGCAGGCGTAACAAACAAAGTTGCAATGGTAGCAAATGAAAGACCAAAAACGATTGCCCAAGCTAAAGGCTCAACGAAGTAGCTTTCCGCACTCTTATAACTGATTGTTCTGTCAAATACGTCAACGCTTATTTGCAATGCTGAGGGAAGAAGACCAAACACAGTTGTTATTGTTGTTAAAAAAATAGGTCTTATCCGACTTTTAGCAGCGGCAATGATTGCAACATATCGATCACTTTCGTTCATTTTAATTTTTCTATAACTATCTATTAAAATAATATTGTTATTAACAACTATCCCAGTACATGCAACAATTCCAAGTCCAGTCATTACGCCGCTGAATGGAAGCTGTAATACGAGTAGTCCAACAAATACCCCTGTAGTAGATAGTACAATAGAAAAAAGTACTAAAAATGTGTGATAGAAATTATTGAATAAAGATATCAAAATTATAAACATAAGCAACAATGCTGCAGCAAATGCCGATAATATGAATACTTGAGAAGATCTTGAGTCTTCTGCTTCTCCTATAAGGTTAACTTTAACATCAATTGGAAGATTAGCCTGCGTCAACCAGTATTTTATTTTTCTTATTTGATCAGCTGTTTTATATCCTTCAGCAGTATTTGCATCTACCATCAATATTCTTGAGGAATCTTTCCGGCCAATAGAAAATATTTTTTTATTGGGCTCTTTCTCTATGAATCTTGAAATTGGTACAGAGCCAGAGTCAGTTTGTATAAATAAGTTTTCAACTTCATCAAGTGAACGCATATCCTCTGGTAAAAATAATTTAATATCTATTTCTTCATTCTTATTAATTGGTCTTAATGCACCAATCTTTGCACCAGTTGTTGCTAGATTGATAATAGAGCCAATTTGTTGAATTGATACGTTGTATTTTCCAGTTTGTTTTCTATCAACCTTATATTCCCATTCTACACCAGTTATAGGGTATTTTATTTCAATATCTTTTACTTCTTTTGAGTTCGTCAATTTGTCTTTTATTATTTCTGCTACCTGTCTTAAAACAAATTTATTTGCTGAGGAGATTTCGATCTCGATATCTTTTGGTCCTACAATTGCTGAACTATAAGTATTCCCTGAAATCCTAGCTTCGTATCCACTAATCTTACTTAATTCGTCTTGTATATCTTGCAGTACCAGATCACTATCAGGTCTCTCATCTTCTGGAATTAAATCAATCCATAGTCTGCCAACTATATCAGTTGGACTTTGATCAAAAAGCCAAATCCGATTTCTATTTATTGTATTTGCAACGTAGTTCCCAATATAAGGGTTAGACTCTACAACTTCTACTACTTCCTTTATATATTCAGCTGTTTCCGTGGGAGAGAAGTTTCCTCGCGCCATAACCTCAACTCGAGCATTTGTTGCTTTATCATTAGGAAAGAAAATAACACCATTATTATATTGGCTATAGATGAAAATAACCGACAGAAATGTGAAAATAGTTAAAAGCAAAACTATCAATGGACTTCTTATTGCTCTTGATACACTTTTTTCATAGACTCTGAGGAAATATCCTTCTTTTCTTTTGTTCTCATCAGACATTAGGGCCGTTTTTCTCTCTATCATTGATCCCATTGCAGGCAGGAAAATAAGAGAAACCACTAATGATGTTGATAGCACAACAATTACAGTCAATGGAATTACCCTTAGCCATTGACCAAGCATGTCAGGCCAAAATAATAATGGAAAGAAAGCTGCAATTGTTGTTAGTGAAGAAGCTACAATTGGCCAAAACATAGTATGAGAGGAATTAATATATGAATCTCTTCGACGAACTCCACGTTCTTGTTCTGAGCGCGCATATTCAGTTATCACAATTGGTCCATCTACTAGTAGTCCAACTGACAAGATGAGCCCAAAAACAGTCATTAAATTATAAGTCAGTCCCATAGAGTCCAGAATTAAGATGGAAAATAAGTATGTAGTTGGAATTGAGAGTCCCACAATAGTGCCACTTCTTATGCCTAGTGCCGCTATGACAATAATCATTACAAGAATGACTGCAGTTATGACTGTATTTTCTGAGGATTCAATTCTTTGCTCAACTTGCTCAGATTCATCGTCTATTATTTGTGTTTTGATATCAGGATGAAATTTTCCATCATTAATTCTAAGTACCTTTTTAACTGAATTATATGTATCAATAATATTGGTCCCAGCTTTTCTTGATATTTGCATGTTTAATGCAGTTTTACCGTTAACAATTACAATATTTTTTTTATCGTCATATGTTCTCTTAATTTCTGAAATATCATCAAGTTTTAATATAAATCCTTTATCCATTTTAATAGGGAGTTCACCTATTTCCCTATAGTTTTCATAAAGACCAGGAATTTTTATTGAATAGTTAGCATCATCACTGACAAGTGTTCCAGCGGGTACAATATTATTATATTTTCTTAACGCCCCATAAACATCTGCAACATCAAGTTCATATTTGCTAAGAAGGGATGGATCGAGGGTAACTTTGATAATTTCGTCTCTTTTACCAACAATATCTACCTCAGTTACATTATTAATTTTTTCTAGCTGGTCTTTATAAGCGTTTGCAGTTTTTTCTAAAATATCATAGGGAACGTCACCATAAATACCAACATAAATATTTGAAAACATTGATGAATCATATTCTTTTACTTCAATAATTTCCATTTCTGCAGGAAGTTCTTCAGATGCGTCAGTAATTGTATTTCTTATGAGCTTAGATAAATTTTGAATTTTAGTATTAAGTTCAAAGGCAATCATGAAAGAGGCAATATTATCTTTTGATATTGAAACAATTTCATCAATATCCTGAAGCGACATCAATTTTCTCTCAAGCGGTTCGGTTATAAGTTTTTCTATTTCGCTTGATGACATTCCTTTGTATTCAACAATCAATGCTACTGTTTTAAGATCAATTTCTGGCATTTCTTCCTTTGGAAAAGTTACATAAGAAAGTACACCAAGCAAAACAATCATTAATAAGATTGTTGATATTGTTTTTTTTCTGAAAAGAATAGATGCTAGAATATTACGAAGCATTTTTTGTGGTAAATGAAAAAAGTTTACTATTATTTACATAACTGCGTACGTGTGAAGGCAAAATAAGCAAGCAAGGTGTGACGATTAATGTCAATATTGCTGAAAAACTCAAACCGTATACAATGCATTGTGCAAGCGATGTCCAAAAACCACTCACGTTTGAATCATACTCTATTGTTCTTGCTATTGGATCGATGCTATAATTCAATGCCAAAGGAATTAATCCCAGCATAGTTGTAATTGTAGTTAGAAAGATAGGCCTTAATCTTTGTGCGCATGCTTTAAGAACATTATTATAGACATCGTCCTTATTTTTGTTACTAACGAAATTGTATGCATCAATTAGAATAATATTATTATTAACAACAATTCCTGCCAATGAAACAATTCCAATACCATGTAATATAGCAGAGAATGCCTGATCAAATACTAGTAGTCCTAAATATACACCTGCGGTACTTATTATAACCGCGGTAAGAATTATAAAGCATTGATAGAAACTATTGAATTGGGTTACTAGTAATGCTGCCATTATTAATACAGAAATTATAAATGCCTGTACGATAAATTTCATGGAGTCATTTTGCTCTTCATTTTCGCCTCCATAAGCAATGTCAACATTTGGTGGAAATGCTTGATCATCTGCCCAGCTACTTAACTTCTCCACAACTTCACCGGTTGAAGTGCCCTCAGTCACGTTTGCTTTAATGTACATAGCATTTCTTGCGTCCCATCTTCTAATAAAACTAACATTTTGCTTTGGCTTCTTCGTAAGGAAATTGCTAATAGGAACTTTACCAACAGACGATTCAATCATTACATTGTCAAGTTGATCAATTGATCTATCGCTTTCAGGATACCTTACGTAGATCTCTAATTCTTCATCAATGTCATTTGGCCTATACTTGCCGATCATTATTCCTTCAGTGACCAATTTAATTGCCGTACCAATAGTAAAAATATCAACGCCAAATTGTGCAGCTTTTGGTTTATCAATGGTCAGCTCCCAATCTACTAATGGAATAGGTAGAGTATCCTCAATGCTTATTAACTCATCAAGATTGTCAATATAGTCTCTTAACGACTTAGTCACTGGAACCAAAATGTCACTCGTTGGTCCAGTTATTCTTATTTCTAAATCTTTGCCTACAGGTGGCCCGCCTGTTTCTTCAATGACTTCATACTTAATGCCGCTAATATTACTAAGTTCATTTCTTAAATCGTCCATTATTTTATGTCCATTTTTTCTTTTGCCTCGCTCAATGAACTCAAAGTAAGCTGTTGCAATTAAATCTTCAGAAGATCCACCGCCTGAAGGCCCAACACTACTAAATTGCCCAGTCTGTAAAAAATAACTTTTGATGCCGTACTGATTTATCATCGCATCTTCCACTTCTTGCGCTAGATCATTTACCTCCTCGACAGATAAGTTTCCTCTTGCGTAGACTTTTACAACTCCAAAGTAAGGGTCATTAGAAGTAAAAAATACCATACCTTTACCGAAGTTTGAGTAAGTTGCTATAATGCCAAAAATAACAAAAAATATTAACGATAGGGTAATAATGGGTCTTTTAATGACGTAGCTTAATATATTTACATATTTTCCTACATATCCGGTTAGTTGTTTGAGATTGATTCCTTGATCAGAACCAAGGCTACGATAAACATCAGCTGATGCATTTGAAGGCTTACCAAATACACTTCCTATTACCGGAACAAACATTAAGCTAAAAACCAATGCGATAGACAAGACAATAAAGATTGTGAGTGGAAGTACGGACATAAACTGACCAGATACACCGGGCCAGAAGAAAAGTGGGGCAAATACGGCTAGGGTTGTTGCAGATGAAGCAACTATAGGCCAGAACATTCTTTTTGCTGAATAGACATATGCCTCCTGCTTACTAAATCCTTCAAGCATTTTTCTATCAGCTAACTCAACCACTACAAGAGAGCCATCAATAAGCATTCCTAATGCAACTAATATGCCAAACATGACCATGAAGTTATAATTGTAGCCCAGTGCGTACATAACGAATATTGTAATTAAGATTGAAACTGGAATACCTGAACCAACTATTAAAGAGGATCTGATTCCAAGGGCAATCATAGTGACTAATAAAACTACTACTGTAGCTAAAATAATATTACCTTGAAGCGAGTCGACGTTATCTGAAATATAGCTTCGAGTATCCATGACATAATTAAAACTTACATCTGGGGAAACTTTAGATTTATATTTATCAACAATTCTCTCAACCTCATCTATAGTCTCAATAACATTTTCACCTCTAGCTTTTTTTATAAGAAGAGAAACGCCAATTTCGCCATTAACTTTAGTATAGTTTTCTCTATCTCTAAAATTTCTCTTTAATTCAGAAATATCGGATAATAATACGGAGCTGTTATCCGTCGATCTTATTGGCAGTTCATAAACATCTCTTGCAGTTTCAAATAAACCTGGAACATTTACAGAGAATTGACCCTGAGCAGTTTTAATTTCACCCGCAGTTACTACTTGATTATTATTTGCAACTGAGCTTATTATTTCCATGAAGGACATATTATAACTCTCAAGCTGGGTTCTATTAATTACAGCTTCAAGTTGTTCTTTTCTTCCACCAACCATTTCTGCTTCAAATATTGCAGGAATTAGCTCAACATCTTTTTTTATTTCACGAGCAAGGTCCAATATAAATCTCTCTGAGGCTGATTTTGAGCTTATTGAAAGTATAATTGTTGGATCTTCAGTAACTGATACTTCCCTCACCATCGGGTCGTTCGCTTCGTCTGGGAACTTAACTTTTGCGTCATTAACAGCATCTCTAACCTTGTCTAGAGATTTCTTCATAGTTTCAGCAGCATCAAATTTGACAATAACGGCAGCAAAATTTTCAAGAGCAAACCCTTGGAGCTCATCAATGCCTTCGATACTTCTCACCTCATCTTCTATTGGTTTAAGCAGAAGTCTCTCAGCATCTTCTGGTGATATGCCAGGAAGTGAAACGCCTACATAAACTACTGGTATTGTAATTTCTGGTCTGTTCTCAATTGGAATATTCATTCTTCCAATAATCCCAGCAAATATAAGCACTAATAGTAGTGCAAGAGCTGTTCTTTTTCTATCAACTAAGAAATCTACCACTTAAACTAAATCTCACTCAATTGAACGTTAACATTTTGGCCGTTTATTACATATTCTTGACCTACAGTTATAATAGTCACATCATCCGGTAGTCCTGATACCCATAAGCCATCAAGCCCATCTTCTATGATTTGAATAAGAAGAAATTTAACTATTTCATTTTCAACTATTTTTATTCCCAATTCGCCTTCATCATTCAGTGATAGTAAATAAGATGGTATTAGGTGGGCTTTAACTTTATTCAATGGAACCCTCATCTCTGCAGTAAGTCCCTCAAGAATATTTCCGTCTTTATTTAGAACTGTTGCTTCTACCTTGTATGTTCGTGTACTTGGATTGGCACTTTTGCTAATGAAGTTAATTTTTCCTTTAATAGTCTCACCATTCAACATCTTGACACTTACTTCTTGATCAATTGATAATTGTGCAACATTCTTTTCTGTAACTTCACCTGTTACTTTCATCGGATCAAGTTGCATTATTTTTGCACATGGG
>JACWEC010000022.1 GCA_014653725.1 Pelagibacterales bacterium SAG-MED32
ATGAAGTCAGTTAGCTCTTTAGATTGTGTCATAGAAATATCTGAAAAGCAAAACTGCCTTCTATTAACGCAGTACATGATTTGATTCCAGCTTCTTCACCTAAAGATTCGTACATTAATTTAAATTTAAATTTTTTCTTTTCAGCCCATCTCTTATTAAACTTACATCAGCTTATTCCTCTTTAGCAAATGGAGGTAAAAAAGTTGAACCAAGTATAATTGATCGAATACAAGACCGAAGAGGTAAAAATATTTTTATTCTTGATCAAGCAATTTGTGAAAATTGTAATCAGCCATACATTGAAGAAAATCCTAAGCCAAAAATAATAAATAAATCTAAAATTATTTTTGACGAGGTAAATGCTTACCAAATGGTTTCCATTTTAAAAGGAGCGGTAGATAGAGGAACTGGAAGAAAAACTAAAATTGAAGGAATTGAAATAGCTGGAAAAACAGGAACTACAAATAATAATACTGATGCATGGTTCTTAGGCTTTACGTCCGAAATTATAGTGGGAGTGTATACAGGTTTTGATATCCCAGAGTCTTTAGGTAAAAGGGAAACGGGATCATCTGTTGCAGTACCTATTTTTAAAAATTTTATAAGTAACTATTATGAAAGTAAAAAAGCCCTACCATTTATAATACCAACAGGTGTAGAATTGATAAAAATTGATTATGATACTGGACAAATATCTAATAAAATAAAAGACACTAAAACAATATATGAAGCATTTGGGAATAATGATAATCTATCTAACTACAAAGAAACATTAGTAGGCTCAGAAGGTTTTCAAATTATTGAGATAGAAGACAGTGAAGAAAATGAATTTTTAATTTATTAATTATGGACATTGAATTTACAAATTTAATCAGTTTGGCAAATGAAAAGCTAGACTTTATTCGGAGCTATCTTTGACACTGACGGGATATCAAAACAACTAATTGACCTCAGAAATAAAACAGAAGATCAAGATTTTTGGTCCGACCCTGATGAAGCAAAAAAAGTTATGATGAACATCAGTGAAAACGAAAACAAAATTAATCTGATAAGTGACTTTGAAAATAAAATATCTGAGGTAAATGATTATTATAATCTCGCTAATGAAGAATCTGATCAAGTGACTATTAAAGAATGTTACTCTTCAATAACTTCTATTCTATCTGAATTAGAAGAAAATGAATTTAAATTACAATTTAATGGTGAGGCTGATGGTAAAGGTTGTTATTTAGAGATACATGCTGGCGCTGGTGGGACTGAGAGTCAGGATTGGGCACAAATGCTTTTAAGAATGTATATGCGATGGGCTGAAAAGAAAAAATTTAAATTTAAATTAATGTACGAATCTTTAGGTGAAGAAGCTGGAATCAAATCATGTACTGCGTTAATAGAAGGCAGTTTTGCTTTTGGTTACCTAAAAAGGGAGTCAGGAATTCACCGTCTTGTAAGAATTTCTCCTTTTGACTCGAACTCTAGAAGGCATACGAGTTTTTCAAGTGTATGGATTTCCCCTTTTGTTGATGAAACTATTGAAGTTAACTTGTTAGATAAAGATATGAGAATTGACACATTCAGAGCTTCAGGAGCAGGCGGTCAACATGTCAATACCACAGATAGCGCAATAAGAATTACTCACATACCAACCGGTATTGTTGTTCAATGTCAAAATGAACGATCACAGCACAAAAATAAGGCAACAGCTATAAATTTACTTAAATCTAAATTATATGAAATAGAAGTTCAAAAAATTGACGACGAACGCAAGGCTAAAGAAAATCAAAAATCAGAAATTGGCTGGGGAAATCAAATAAGATCATATGTTTTGCATCCATATAGAATGGTAAAAGATTTAAGAAGTAACTATGAAGTATCAGATCCAGATGCGGTGTTAGATGGCAACATAGATAAGCTAATATTTTCTAATTTAAAATGAAACAGTGAGTAAAAAACTTTTATTTTTATATATCACTTTTTCATTATTAGTAGTGGTTACTCTAGTAATTATTGGCCTCACCGCTAAAGTAATTTTTGGTGGTTTAAATATCAATTTTTTAGAGCAAAGATTATCGTCATATTTAAAGAATGAACACAATATCACCCTTAAGTCTGATGATTTCATGTTAATGCATGCTCAAGACAAGGGTTTATTTATTGATGTTTCAAAAGCAGATTTATCCCTCAGTGATAAAACATCATTTAGTGCAAATCAAATCATAATTGATTTTGATATAAATGATCTTTTTTTTAACAATGAAGATCAGTTTATAACAGTAATGATTGATGAGACAGCTATCAAATCAGTTCAGTTAAGTAATGAAATTGTCTTTAAGGGAAGCATATTAGAAATAAAAGCTAGTTCTCTCAGAAATATACAGAATTCAAAAATTTCCATGTCATCAGCTTTAGTAACTGGTGACGATATATTTTATGAAAAATTTTATTTTGATTTTACTTATGATTTTGTAGATAGGGAATTGGTCATATTAGGTTTTAATTATGGAGATATATTTATATCTGGACCAAGTTTCATAAAATACAACTCAGAAAAAAAATTATGGCAAACAAAAATAGAAATTAAAGCAAAAAAAGAACCACTCAAGAAACTTCTAAATATAACTAATAACAACGAATTAGATAAAGTTGTTTCAGGTTTTATTGGCTGGCAGACTATTTCAATGACATCAGAATTTGAGTCTATATATAAATCACCATTAAAAGATTTTATTGGTAGAATGAAATTAGATCTTTCTGGTATTTATGAACTAAACAAAATGTTGCCAATAAATGAATTTTATAAAAATTTTGGAAACATTACTTCTTACAATATAGAGATGGAGAAGTTTGATGATCAATTTAAAATCGAAATTTTAAGTTTTAAAAATGATAAAGTCACTTTCAAAAATGGAAGTTATGTAATCGTAGATGACAACTTGCAGGACTCAAAGGTAAATCTAATAACCTCAGTAAGTAAAAAAGCAGTTTTAGATTATATAAAAACATCAATTTCGACAAGAAAAGGCAATACAAATAAAGCATTAAATTTTTTTAAAAAAAATCTTAATGAAGAAAATAACTTAGTATTAAAATTTAACTTTAATCCTTTATCCAATGATATTGAAAGTTCAATTTTAAATTTAAAAATTAAATCACAAGGATCTATTAATTCTAATTTTATATTTGATGACAATAAAAATCCAAACTACACATTAGGATCTATAAGCTATGATATTCAATTAAATGACTTTTTAACAGAAAATCCAACAATAAAAGGTGAGTTAGATTTTACGAACGTTAAAGCCTTTATTAGACAAATAAATCTAAAAAAATTAGACAACGAAGTCTTAAAAATTAAATTTGACTCAAATATTCAAAATAATATTGATAGTGAGATCTCTTTTAAATCTATTGATAGTCAAATTGAATTAGAAGGAAAAATAAAGATTTCTAAAACAAACCACCTTTACTTTGAATCATTAAAGCTTAACAACAGTAAAAATGTGAAAATTAATATCTCAGGAGATTTATCTGAGCGAATATTGAACCTTTCGATTAATGGGGAAATGATAGACTTATCAATGAATAAGATTTCGATTAATAAAAAGATTAAAGAACACTATCTTTCAAAAGAGAATTACAAAATAAAAACAAATAAGGCAATTTTTGCGGGTAACGTGAAAGTTGATGATTTTAAGGCAGGGATATCAAAACAAGGAGAACTTTTGTCAGTAAACAGTAAAGCTAATATTAATAATCATACTTTAGATTACTCGCGGGAAAAAAATGAAATCGTTGATATTAATATAATAAGTTCAAGTGATATCACATATTTTGTTGATAAGAATCATCCTGCTAAAAAACTTTTAAGTAATGGTGCGTTAAAAATGAAGTCTGTTCGAGATTTAAACACAATGGATTCAAAGGTTAATATTGATCTTCAAGATTTTGTTTTAATAAATTCTCCAGCCTCTTTGAAGATTTTATCGCTTCCATCAATTTCGGGTTTAGTGAGTATTGCAGAGGGTGAAGAAGGAATCCGGTTCGGTTACGGACAAATTAGTTATACTGAAAATGAAAAAAACTTTAGAGATATTAATGCGTTCGCAGTAAGTGACAGTATAGGATTAGTCATGGACGGGATAATACAGAGAGAGGAGTCATTAATTGATATGTCTGGAGAAATAAGTCCAATGCATTTAGTTAATGCTATAATTCAGAACGTACCAGTTTTAGGCCCCATTATCATTGGTAACGAGGGTGAAGGATTATTTTCCATAGATTTTAGTTTAACAGGTGACGTCGACAATCCAGAAGTTTCATCTAACCCTCTAACAATAATTAAGCCTCGTATCATCGAAAGAGCCTTAGAGTCAATAAGCTCAAATCAAGTTATTCAATAGTAACAACTCTAAAGTATTTTTTTTTGCCAACACTTATGACAAGTCCACTTGAGCTATCGCTTAGTAATGTGTTAATTGAAAAATGTTCATCTTTTATGAGTTCTTTATCAATTTTTACTGCATTGCCTCGAATAAGTTTCCTGCTGGCAGATTTTGAAGAAGCAAAGTTCATTCTTAAAATAAGATCAGAAAGTAGGACTTCATTATTTAATTCTTCCGATTTTAGTTTTATGGTCGGTAAATCTGCATCTAGATTATTATTAGTAAAAATAACTTTAGCGGTTTCTTGACATTTTTTTGCCTCATCAAGACTATGAAGCATAGCCGTGGCTTCGTTGGCTAATATTATTTTAGTTTCATTTATATTATCGGCATTTTCTTTTTCTATAGTCTCAATTTCTTTTTTGTCTAGATCAGTAAATAGTTTTAAAAACCTTATAACGTCTCGGTCATCTGTGTTTCTCCAAAACTGCCAATAATCATATGCAGATAACATGTCTTCATTAAGCCATACGGCTCCGTCTGCTGTTTTACCCATTTTATCTCCATTAGCATTAGTCAATAAAGGTGTTGTTAATCCAAAAGTTTCCTTACCGCTCACTCTTCTTATTAACTCAACGCCATTTACAATATTGCCCCATTGATCTGATCCACCTATTTGAAGGATGCAGTTGTCTCTATTATTTAATTCAAAGAAATCGTAAGCTTGAAATATCATATAATTAAATTCAACAAAATTTAGCGACTGTTCTCTATCAAGTCTAATTTTAACACTATCAAAGCTTAACATTTTATTAATTGTAAAATGTTTACCATAATCTCTGAGGAAGTTGACATAATTTAGTTTGTCTAACCATTCAGAATTATCTCTAGTTATCCATTTAGAATCTTCATTATCTGATAAAAGAAATCTATCAAAGACCTGTTTTAGATTTTTCGCATTTAAGTCTATTTCATCATCAGATAATATTTTTCTTGTTTCATCTTTGCCTGATGGATCTCCTATACGTGTTGTACCTTTTCCGATAAGAACGATAGGTGTATGGCCATACTTTTGAAATAGCCTCATTATCATAATTTGAATAAGACTTCCTACATGCAAGGACTTAGCCGTACAATCAAAACCGATATAAAATTTTATTTTGTTTGAATTAATTATTTCATTCAAAGTCTCTTCATTGGTACATTGATTAAGGAAACCACGAAATTTTAATTCTTCAATTAATGTCATTTTATTTATTTTTCACTAATATATAAATTATTTGCAATGATTATACAAAATATATGATTAAGAATAAGTTTTTAGCCGTTGGGGTAATGAGCGGTACTTCTATGGATGGCATTGATATTTCTCTTATTTTATCAGATGGCAAAAAATCTTATAAACACATTAAATCAAAGTTTTATAGTTATAAGAAATCTACAAAAAAAATTTTATCAAAACTTGTGGATTCGTTTTCATTCTCTAAACATTCATTAGCACTTATTAGTAGCACTGAAGAACTAGTGACTTTTGAATATATTACTGCACTCAAAAATTTTTTAAAAGATCAAAATTTATCAAAGATAGATTTGATAGCATTACATGGTCAAACTGTATTTCATGACCCTATAAACAAATCGTCTATACAGCTTTGTAACGAAGTTCAAATTAAAGGTATTTTTAATTTACCTGTCGTCAGTGATTTCAGACAAAAAGATTTATCTTTGGGTGGGCAGGGTGCTCCGCTTACTCCAGTATTTCATAAATTACTTATGTTAGAGTCAAAAATGACTCCTCCACTATGTTTTGTCAATATTGGAGGTATATCAAACATAACAGTTATAGATGATCAAAAATATATTTATGCTTATGACACTGGTCCAGGCATGTGTCTTCTAGATCAGTATACGTTTTTAAAGAAAAAGATTAATGTTGATAAAGGTGGAAAGTTTTCCTTAAAAGGAAAGATAAATTCAAAAATTCTTAATAAATTAATGAGCGATAAATATTTCCGTAAAAAAAAGAATAAATCTTTAGATCGTAATTATTTTTCTCTCAACCCATTTATGAAATTAAATTTTAATGATGCCTGTTCGACAATCTCCGCATTTACTGCGCTTACTATAACAAAAGAGGCTAATAGATTTAATGCGAAACATTTAATTGTATCAGGTGGAGGATCCAAAAACAAATATGTGATAAATCTAATGAAGGAGACATTTAAAGGCAAAATATTCACTGCGGATCATTTAAATTTAAATTCAGATTTTATTGAGTCACAGGCATTTGCTTACTTGGGTGTCAGAAGAATTAAAAACTTAACAATCTCATTTCCTAGCACTACTGGAGTAAAATATGCCGTATCGGGCGGCAAGGTGAAGTAATTAACGATATTTAGAATTCAATTCTTTTTCAATGTACTTTCTTACAACTTTTTCCAATCTATCTTGTTCGTTATCATAAAAATGATTTGCTCCAGTAATCTCTTCATAATCAACTGTTATATTTTTCTGTGATTTTAATTTTTGTGCTAATCGAGCAGTTTCTTCTGGTGCAACCATTTCATCCTTCTTGCCTTGCACAATTAATCCTGAAGCTGGACAAGGTGCTAAAAAATTGAAGTCGTAAAGATTTGGTTGTGGTGAGACGCTTATAAATCTCGTTATCTCTGGTCTTCTCATTAATAATTGCATACAAAGCAATGCTCCAAATGAAAAACCAGCTACCCAACATTGATTTGTATTAGGATTTTGTCGCTGTATCCAATCTAACCCTGCAGCAGCATCTGCAAGTTCTCCAAGTCCATTATCGAATTTACCTTCACTTTTACCAACACCCCTTAGATTAAATCTGAAAATAGAAAAACCTAATGATTCAAATATAGAAAATAAGTCCATTACAATCGGGTTATTCATAGTTCCACCATATAAAGGATGGGGGTGAATAATTAGAGCTACTGGAGGATTTAAAGATTGACCCTTTTTATATTTACCTACAAGTTTGCCATCTGGACCAGTAAAAACCACTTCTTTAACTTGATTATTCATATTTAAGGACTAGATAGTTGACTAAATTAGTAGGTTATTATAAATAACCACTGAGACGGTATACTAAATTTGTTATTTAAAATTCAAGGCTTTTTTTTAAAATGAGTAAAATCATTGATTTAATTGACTCTTATATTGAAAGAGATCCAGCTGCAAAAGGCAGAATTGAGGTGTTTATTACCTCTCCAGGCCTTCATGCTATAGGAATATATCGCCTGTCTAATTTCTTTTGGTCTTTAAAGCTCCAATTTTTTGCAAAGGTAATTTCTTATTTAGGTAGGCTAATTACCGGAATTGAAATTCACCCTGGTTCAAAAATTGGCGCCCGTTTTTTTATTGATCATGGAATGGGAGTTGTGATTGGTGAAACTGCTGAAATAGGTGATGATGTAACAATATATCATGGTGTTACACTAGGAGGTATTTCTCCAAATGAAGACAGTGCAAGTCAAAAAGAAAAAAAGAGACATCCTACGCTAGAAGATAAAGTGACTGTGGGATCTGGCGCTCAGATCTTGGGACCAATTACAATAGGACGTAATTCAAAGGTTGGATCAAACTCTGTTGTTACAACAAATATCGATCCTAATAGAAGTGTAATTGGAAACCCTGCCAGATATACAATAGTTGCTAACTCAACAGGGAAAAAGAAATTTAGAGCCTATGGGTTAAGTAAGGGAGATGACAGTAGAACAGCAATTGTTGACCAAATACAAAAAGACAATAAAGCGCTTCAGGATAGAATTGCAGACTTAGAGAAAATAATAAAGGAGAAGTAAATGAAAATTACATCAAAAGGAAGATATGCAGTTTTAGCAATGGTGGATATTGCCAAGTTTGGTGAAAATACTCCGTGTAATTTGTCTCACGTTTCAGTTAGGCAAAATATTTCACTTTCATATCTTGAGCAAATTTTTAATGATTTAAAAAAAGCAAAGCTCGTTAAAAGCCAGAAGGGTCCTGGTGGTGGTTATAGGCTTAATAAAGAGTCTTCAGAAATTAGAATACTTGATATTTTTAATGCTATTGATGAGCAAATAAAAACTACTGGCTGTGGTAATAATCCAAAATCTTCTTGTTCAGGTACAGGTCAAAAATGTTTAACGCACAACTTCTGGGAAAATCTTGAGGGCGTAATTGGAAATTATCTAAATTCAGTTTATTTAAGTGATCTGACTGCAGGTTATAGTATTTCTGATGAGAGGAGAGTAATAAGTGAATAAAATAAATAAAGATAATTTTAAGCAAGATGCTTATAAGTATGGTTTCGTAACTGACATTGAAGATGAAAAAATTCCCAAAGGTCTTAATGAAGATGTTATTAAGTTAATTTCTAGTAAAAAAAATGAACCTGAATGGATGCTAGAATGGAGACTGGCTGCTTATGAGCGACTAAAAAGCATGGAGGTTCCAAAATGGGCTCGTGCTAATATCTCTGACATTGATTTTCAAGATCTATATTACTATTCATCTCCTAAAGATTTTAAAGACAAGCCTAAATCTCTTGAAGAAGTAGATCCTAAGCTCCTAGAAACGTATGAGAAGTTAGGAATTCCACTAAAAGAGCAAGAAGCACTTGCCGGTGTTGCGGTAGATGCTGTTTTTGACAGTGTATCAGTTGCAACCACTTTTAAAGAAAAGTTGAATGAAATTGGTGTTATATTCTGTCCAATTTCAGAGGCAATACAAAAGCACCCTGACCTAGTAAAAAAATACATTGGCTCAGTAATTCCTGTAACGGATCACTTTTATGCAACTTTAAATTCAGCAGTATTTAGTGATGGTTCATTTGTTTACATTCCTAAAAATGTTAAATGCCCCATGGAACTTTCTACATATTTTAGAATAAATGCCTCTGAGACAGGTCAATTTGAAAGAACACTCATAATTGCAGATGAAGGTAGTTACGTTAGTTATCTTGAGGGCTACACAGCTCCAATGAGGGATGAAAATCAATTGCATGCAGCAAATGTTGAACTAGTGGCACTTGATAATGCTGAAATTAAGTATTCTACAGTTCAGAATTGGTATCCAGGAGACGAAGATGGTAAAGGTGGGATTTATAATTTTGTTACTAAAAGAGGTCTCTGCAAAGGAAAAAACTCAAAGATATCATGGACACAAATTGAAACCGGGTCTGCGATAACTTGGAAGTACCCAAGTTGCATTTTAAGAGGTGATAACTCAACCGGTGAGTTTTATTCAGTTGCGATAACTAATAATCACCAGCAAGCAGATACAGGCACTAAAATGATTCATCTAGGTAAAAATACTAAGAGTAGAATTGTCTCGAAGGGAATATCGGCAGGCAAGTCGTCAAATACATATCGTGGTCAGGTTAATTTTCACAGAAAAGCTAAAAATTCTAAAAACTTTACCCAATGCGACTCCTTGCTTGTAGGCAGTAGTTGTAAAGCCAATACTATTCCTCTTACAGAAAATAATTCCAATACTTCATCTTTGGAGCATGAGGCCACGACTTCTAAAATAAGTGACGATCAATTATTTTATTGTATGCAAAGAGGTCTTGACGCTGAAGAAGCACAAAGTTTAATTGTTAATGGTTTTTGCAAAGAAGTATTGCAACAACTTCCAATGGAATTTGCGGTAGAAGCCCAAAAACTTGTTAGCATAAGTCTTGAAGGAAGTGTTGGATAATATGTTAGAAATTAAAAATCTAGACGT
>JACWEC010000023.1 GCA_014653725.1 Pelagibacterales bacterium SAG-MED32
TAGAGATCCTGATCATATTGAAAAAGCATTCGTGTTCTCTGGAATGACATCTAGAAATGCTATTTACTCAGCATTATTAGCTAGAGAAAATTTTACCTCTGTAAGAGATCCAATCTTAGGAGAAAGAGGATTTCATGAAGGCTTTGCTCATAATGCTAAACCCGAACTGTTAAATGAAAAACTGGGTGAAAATTTTGAAATTGATAATGCATCACTTAAAAAATGGTCGGTAGGATCTCCAATTCAATCCATGATGGATGCAATAGAGTACTTACTTCAAAATAATGATTTTAGTTACAAAGACATAAAAGAATTGACGGTAGAAATACCAGCTGACCGTTTTCACATTGTCAATGATAGAGAAATTCCATCTATTAGTGCACAACATTTAATCGCTGTTCATTTAATAAAAAAAACTATGGGATATGAAGAAGCTCACGATGAAAAATTATTTAATAATCCAGAAGTAGTTAGTTTAAGAAAAAAAATTAAATCGATTTCAAGTGAGGAATTGGCTATTGCTAGACCAGAAAGGCAATCTAAAATAACAATTATATTGAATAATGATAAAAAATTATTTTATCACGCAAAGTCTGTTCGAGGCACTCCAGATAATCCTATGGAGGAAAAAGATATTATTGCAAAATCTAAAAGATTATTTTCAGTTTTTAAAACATCGCAAACCGATGACCTTATTGAATTAATTTTGCATAAAGATTTTAAAATTAATGAGCTGGTTAAGTTATGTGATCTAAATTTGTATGAATCTAATTAAAAGTAACAAAACACTAGCTGCAGAAATCAAAAATATTGATTTATCAGAGGATTTAAATAAAGACCAAATTGAGTTTATTCAAAAAGCATGGGATGAAAATTTGGTTTTAATTTTCAAAAATCAAGAATTAAATGATCTACAATTAATAAAATTTAGCAAATACTTTGGTAATTTAGATTTGCCTGCGCCAAATCCTTACGGAATAAATTTTTCACCTGATCATCCAGAAATAAATGTAATTTCAAATGTAAAAGAAAAAGGAAAACCAATAGGTATCCTTGGTGATGGTGAGGCTACCTGGCATGCAGATATGACTTACAATGAAATTCCTCCAAAAGGAGCAATATTATATTCCCTAGAGGTTCCAAAAGACCAGGGTGATACCCATTTTTCTAATATGATTGAAGCTTACGAAGATATGCCAGGGAGTTTAATTGAAAAAATAAAAGATAAACTTTTAATTCACGACGCATCACACAATAGTGCTGGACAATTAAGAAAAGGTTTTGAAGAAAATATTGATCCATCTCTGACACCGGGAGCCAAACATCCTATTATTTTTAAAGATCCCAGCACGCAAAAAAAATCACTTTTTCTTGGTAGAAGACCACATGCCTATATAGTTGGAATGACAATAGATGAAAGTGACAAGTTGCTTAATGAATTGTGGGCGCATGCCACTCAAAAAAAATATACTTTTACCCATCGATGGCAAAATAATGAAGTACTGATGTGGAAAAATCTCTTTGTTTTACACAAAAGAGATTCCTTTAATTCAAATACCAGACGCGTTATGCACAGAACTCAAATAAGTGGAGATTTAAGAATTTCTTAGATCAAAACCTCACCACGCATAAGTGGTCTGAAGGTTCTGTAAAAAATAGCAGATTTTGCAAAAGGCTTTCCATCTTTACTCTCAATAACAGCTCCTGCTGTCATTATTCCTGATGGGTTTCCAGCTCTTAGTTCCATTGGGTTAGAATCTTTTCTTTTCACATTATTTGCTATAGTGCCCTCAATAGCGGCTGCAACACCGATGTTTACTCCAGCGGTGCCCATTATTGCTTTGTGAGTCTTTTCCATCGAAAACATTCTAGTTGTAATGTCCTGATCGTTTGAATTAATTTTTGTTCCATCTAAACTAACATAATCTTTTGGAGAAGTTACAATTCCAATTCTAGGCGTATTCATCGGTGCTTCATCCTCTGATTTTGATAAACCAACAATATATGCAGCTTTACGTCTTATTTTTTGTATTAAATTCATTTTATCAACTTGTGCATCAAGTTCATCTGGAGTTTCAGTGCCTTTTAAACCAATATCCTCTGCAAGCAAATATACAAGGGGTGTTGCAGCATCAATTATACTAATTTTGATTTTACCAAAATCTTTTATTTCTATTTCATCAATTACATTCCCTGTAGGAAGAAGTTTTCCTGTTCCAGAACCTCCAGGCTCAAGATAGTCTAATCTTACTTTTGATCCAGTGCCATGAACTCCAGCAATCGAATAGTCTCCTTCAATTAATGGTTTTCCATCCTTAACATTAAAAGTTGAATGTATGATTTTATCAGTATTGACTTGGTAAATCCTTATTTTATTTTCACCTTCTTTTGCTTTGATTATTCCTTCTTGAACTGCATAGGGCCCAACTGCTCCTGATAAATTACCACAATTGTTATTCCATTCGGCAATAGGTTTATCTATAGCAATTTGAATAAAGTTATAATCAACATCTGCATCATCTCGATCTGATGGACTTATTATTACACACTTAGAAACTGATGATACTCCACCACCCATTCCGTTGAGCTGTCTTTTATTAGAGTCTGGACTTCCAATCACTTTTAAAAATAAATCATTTAATTCATCTTGATTTGAGGTAGGTAAATCTTTCTTTTGAAAGAAAACACCTTTACTCGTTCCACCTCTATAATATGTAGCCTTGATCCATCTTTGTGTCATTAATCTTAAGCCTCCTTATAAGCTGTAGGTAAAATCCCACCATTTTTCCAAAAATTTACTTCCTCTGGAACATCTAATCTAGCATTAAGTGTAACTTCAATTATATCACCTGTTTGTTTATGTATTTTCATAAGTACTTTTTTATTTTCATTTGTAATATCATTTAACCCTAATAAGCTAAACTGATCTGAACTTTCAATCTTAAGTTCATTGATACCTTGTCCATTTTCAAATTCTAAAGGGAGCAATCCCATGCCAATTAAATTTGATCTATGAATTCTTTCAAATCCCTTTGCAACTATTGCTCTTACACCAATTAATAAAGGTCCTTTTGCAGCCACATCTCTTGAAGATCCACACCCATAATTTTCTCCAGCTATAACTATAATTTCTTTTTTGTCTTTTTTATATTGAATAGCAGCTTCATAAATTCTCATTACTTTATTTTCAGGATACTTAACGGTAAAACTCCCTTCTTGATTAGGAACCATTAAATTTCTTAATCTTAAACTAGCAAAGGTAGACCTTTCTACAATTTCATGATTAGCTCTTCGAGTTAAGTAATTATTAAAGTCTTTTGAATCTAATCCAAGGTTTGTTAAGTAATCCCAAGCTGCTGTTCCTTTTGTTATTACGCTAGAGATCAATATCTTATTGTAAAAGACGGCCAATTAGCTGGAATGGGTGCTCACTCATACAGTAAAGGATCAGCTACAGGTGGATCTGAAGAAGCGGCTAAATATAAGAAAAAATAATCAAAAAAATACTTATTAAAGGTAGTTTACTAAAAGTAGCTACCTTTAATATCATAGACTTAATTCAAGTTTTTTGTTTATGATAGTTAATGAAATTTTTTACTATCATATTTTTTATTATCTCATTTATTAATGCAGCTGAAGCTAATCAAAAGGGTAAGGCATATTTTGCTGGTGGATGTTTTTGGTGTATGGAAGAAGTTTATGAAAAATTAAGTGGAGTAGAAGAAGTGATATCAGGTTACTCTGGGGGCACTACAGAAAACCCAACCTACAGAGAGGTGACTTATGGTAAAACTGGTCATTTTGAGGTCGTTGAAATTGTCTATGACAAAGAAATTATTTCTTTTAAAGAATTACTCAATATTTTTTGGAAAAATATAGATCCCTTTGATCCTTATGGGCAATTTTGCGATAAAGGATATAGCTACAGATCAGTCGCGTTTTATCAAAATGATGAAGAAAAAAAACTGATAGAAAATAGTGTAAAAGAATTGGAAAACGAGTTTAACAAAGAGATTGTTACTTACGTAAGAAGTTTTGATAAATTTTACGAAGCTGAAGTTTACCACCAAGATTTTTATGTTAAAAAGTTTCAAAGATATTTGGAATATAAAACAGCTTGCAGAAGAGAAGAGATTTTAAATAATATTTGGAACTTATAAATTTGTGAAAAACTATATTAATTGGAATTTTGATAATTCTTATTCAAAATTACCAGAAGCTTTTAAGGAAATTATTAAACCTGTTTCAGTTTTAAATCCTGAATTGGTTATCTTAAATGAAGACTTAGCAAAGGAATTAGGGCTTGATTTTTCTAAAATAGATAAAAATGAATTATCTGCTCTATTTGCAGGAAATATTCTGCCTGAAGGAACTAGTTCTATAGCCCAAGCTTATGCAGGACATCAATTTGGACATTTTACAATGTTAGGTGATGGAAGAGCAGTTTTAATTGGTGAACATGTAACTAATCAAAAAAAGCGATACGATATTCAATTCAAAGGATCTGGTAGGACTTCTTTTTCGAGAGGTGGAGATGGTCGAGCGGCATTAGGTCCAATGCTAAGAGAGTATATTATAAGTGAGGCTATTCATTCATTAAACATACCAACAACGAGAAGTCTTGCTGTGACTAAAACTGGAGAAAAGGTGGTGAGGGAAAATTTATTAGAAGGTGCAATACTAACACGAGTTGCATCCAGTCATATCCGAGTTGGAACATTTCAGTACATCGCTGCAAAACAAAATATTGATGAATTAAAAATGTTAGTTGATTATACAGTTGATAGACATTATCCAGAAATTAAATCATCCACAACAAAAGCTGTAGATTTGTTAAATCTAGTAATTGAAAAACAATGCCAGCTAATAGTTAATTGGATGAGAGTTGGATTTATTCATGGAGTGATGAATACAGATAACATGACAATTTCAGGCGAAACTATAGATTATGGTCCTTGTGCTTTTATGGATCAATATGATCCCAAAACTGTTTTTAGTTCAATTGATAAATTTGGAAGATACGCATTTTCTAATCAAGCACCCATTGCTAAATGGAATTTAGCTAGATTTGCTGAGTGTCTTATTCCTCTTATCGATAAAAATGAAGACCAGGCTATTAAGACTGCAACTCAAATTATAGATAACTTTCAAACTATTTATGAACAAAAATGGTTGGATATGATGAAATCTAAACTTGGTTTAATTGGTGATAATAAAGATGATTTAAAACTTATTAATTCCTTATTGAATTGGATGAAAGAAAGTAAAGCAGATTATACAAATACTTTTTGTTATTTAACGGATATGCCAATTAAGGATGAAATCTATAATGATAAAAGATTTATAGAATGGGTACAAGCATGGAACAATCGATCAACTTTAAACAATTCTAATAAAGAAAATCAAATTCAATTTATGAAAAAAGTTAACCCTGTCATTATTCCTAGAAACCATAAGGTAGAGGCGGCATTATCTGATGCAGATAAAAATAATTATGAAACACTTTATAAATTATTATCTGTGATACAAAATCCCTATAACCCTAAAGTCGATGTTTCGGAGTATCAATCACTAGCTCCAATATCAAAAGAGAAATACCAAACGTTTTGTGGGACTTAAGTTATAAAACGTATGGCTCTGGCCTTGCACTATTACCTAACACTCTTTCAACTGAAAAATCACTAATATCAATTGTTTGATAAGATCCAGTTGTAATTAGTTCAGTTAAAGCTCTTCCAATGCCGGGTGCTTGCATCAATCCTCTTCCCGTAAAACCTGATGCCATATAAACATTCTCATATTTTGGGTGTTTTCCAACAACTGCATTATTGTCTAATTTGTTGCAATCATAATATCCAGCCCATCCTCCAGTTAATTTAAGTTCTTCAAAAGCTGGAATTCTTTTTGCTAATGCTGGCCAAACTAACTCTTCAAAATCATTCCATGCTGGTTCTAAATCATCAGCATCAAATACTGAAAGAGGTGACCCAGCTAAATATTCACCACCTTCTGGTCGCCAATAAACACCTGTTGTTAGATCACCTGTAAGAGGCATTTCTTTAATATATTTTGGACATTTAACCCTAAAAACTGTGTGTTTTTGAGGAACCACTGGAATGTCTTCAAGTAATTTTTTTGTCCAACAACCTGCAGCAGAAACAATTGTTTTAGCTTTAACTTCAGAAATATTGTTTATTTCTCCTTTAATAAATTCAGCACCAAGTTCAATTGTTTTACTTTTTAAAGCGGCGTGAAAAAGAAATGGATCAATCCAACCCTCCGTTTGATTATCGGTATAAGTTGCTGTTTCTATTCCTTCATTATTTATATAGGGAAATATTTTCGATAATTCTGATCCTTTAATATTTTTGGTTCCTGCTTCACACTTTTTATGATTTTCTAATGCTCGATATTGTTCTTCAGCATGTTCGGGTCCAAACATTAATAAATAACCATTTGTTACCATACTGGCAGTAGGGTTTGGATTTTTTTCAGTTTTTAATAATTGAGGTATTTGATTTATAAATTCTCTAGCAAATTTTCCTAATAAAATATTTTCTTTTTGAAAAAATTGCCTTCTAAATCCACCTAGAGATAATGGGAATGAAGCAGTTTTATATGTTGGGTCTCTTTCGATTACTTTTACTTTTCTACCCTCTTTAGATAAAAAATAAGCTGTTGCTGCTCCAATTATTCCACCACCGATTACGACTACATCATCCATATTAATTTATCATTATAAGATTTACATTCAGAAATAGTGCAAAGCTACACCAAAGTAAATAAGGAATCATTAAATAGGAACTAACTAGATTGACACGTTTAAATCTTAAAATGAGATTAATTATCAGTCCAATCAATAAAATTAGAACAAATAAAGCTAAGACCATATTGTGAAAAACAAAGAAAACTACACTCCAAGTTGTATTAAACACAAGATGAATTAAATAAACATAAACTGTATTTTTATCCCTACTCTTTGAATGCCAAAATAACCATATTGCAAGTGTCATCATCAAGTACAAAGTCGTCCACACAGGTCCAAAAACCCAATCTGGAGGATTAAGAGTTGGTTTATTCAATAATGAATACCATGGCTCTTTATAATTAATTGTTGCTAAGCTTCCAATAGCTGAAGCTCCAAAAGTGACCAGAAGAAAGGATATAAAAGTTAAAAATTTATTTTTAAACATGTTAGTAATATATACGATTAACTATGAATAAAAAAACAATATGGATCACAGGCGGAAGTACAGGTATTGGTAAAGCTCTAGCTATTAAATTTTCTAGTAAAGGATGGAATGTTGCAGTTTCTGCAAGAAGAGTTGAATTATTAAATGAACTTTGTGATCAATATGAGAATATTACAGCTTTTCCTTTAGATGTTACTCATAAAGAAAATTGTTTTGAGGTATTCAATGAAATTAAAAATAAATTTGATGATATTGATATTTGTTTTTTTTCAACAGGGACATGGAACCCTAAAAAAGAAAAAGATATTGATGTAGAGCAAATGGAAGAGGTATTTAAAGTTAATTTTTTTGGGACTGTAAATACCATTAAAGCTGTTGAACAACACTTTAAAGACAGAAAAAATGGTGTAATTACTATAGTTTCCTCTATCGCTGGTTACAGAGGACTTCCTAATTCTACAGGATATGGTCCATCTAAATCTGCATTAAATAATCTAGCTGAAAGTCTATATTTTGATTTTAAAAGGTCTAACGTTCGTGTTTGTTTAGTATCACCTGGATTTATAAAAACTCCCATGACAGATAAAAATGATTTTAAAATGCCTTTCTTAAAGACACCAGAATATGCTGCAGATCAAATTTATGATGGTTTAGTTAATAAAAAGTCTTTTGAAATTCATTTTCCAAAAGCACTTACAATTACACTTAAAATTTTAAGTTTTCTGCCTAGCAAGTTATATTTTAATTTATTAGGTCGATTGACAAAATATCAAAAGAAATAATTAATCTTTAACAAATACTACAGTTAGCTCAGCAACTTTAAAACCAAATTTTGTCATTGTAGCTCTATTGATTGCGACACGATCATCTTGTTTAAAAATCCAATCATCAAATGTGATTTTTAATTCTCTTCCTTTTACTGGAACTAATAAAACATATTCAAATTTAAAAGCTGGACCATATGAATAACCTTTGGCTTTGCCTACAACATCACCAGCAGTTCCCTCATAATTATGTTCATCGATTTTATTTATTGTCCATTCTCTATCTTGAATTTCACCATCATCCCAATTAAATTTTTCTTTTAAAACTAATTGTTTTCCATCCCAAGTCCCATTTAAATCAGCATTAAACTGTCTTGTAACTTTGCCTGACCTATCTTGTAAAACACCCCATGCCTTAACGTTACCACTTAGATATTCCTCAATTATTAATCTTGGTTCTTTATTTTTAAATTCTTCTGGTTTCATAGCACTATTATTAGAACAACTTGTAATTAAGAAAGCACAAATTATCAATGAAATAGATTTAATTATTTTAGTATGATGCATAAATATCCTTTGTAACTGTTATTTGTTTTGAAGTGAAAATTGAATTAGATCTATATTCTTAGATTTGAAACCAGCTTCGCAATAAGACAGATAGAATTCCCACATTCTTTTAAATTTTAAATCAAAACCTTGATTTTTAATTAACTCCCATTTCTTTATAAATTCATTTCTCCAAATAGCTAATGTATTTGCATAATGATCCGCATAAGAGATATATGAGTTTACTGTTAATCCATTATCTGAGACATATCTGTTTATGCTGTTTTTATTAGGAAGAAATCCACCTGGAAAAATATATTTTTGGATAAAATCTTGTTTATTCTTATACCTATCAAATAAACTATCATCAATTGTTATTGCTTGAATAGCAGCTTTACCCCCTCCAGATAAATTATCTTTGATGGTTTTAAAATAACTTTCAAGATAGTTTTGTCCTACAGCTTCAATCATTTCTATTGATGCAATTGAATTATATTTGCCTTGTAAATCTCTGTAATCTTTAATTTCAATGTTAACTTTTTCATTTAAGCCACATTTATGAATTCGTTTTTTGGCGTACTCAAATTGTTTTTTTGAAATGGTTATACAATCAAGTTTTACATCATATTTTTTACCTAAATACTCAGCGAAACCACCCCAGCCGCAGCCAATTTCTAAAACTTTGTCGCCATTATTTGGTTTAATAAGATCGATTAATTTTTGATATTTGTTAATTTGTGCATCAGCAAGATTTTTTGATTTATCATCAAAAATGGCACTTGAATAAGTAAGTGTATCATCTAGCCAATGAGAAAAAAAATCATTTCCTAAATCATAATGCTTAGCAATATTTTCTTTGCTCCTACTTTTAGTATTTTTGATTAATTGATTTTTTACAAAATTTATAATTGGAAGATCAAGCAAGCCAGAAAACTTATAAATAATTTCTATATTTCTAGCTGTAATCTCAATTAAATTTGATAGATTATTAGTTTCAAATTCACCTCTCATATA
>JACWEC010000024.1 GCA_014653725.1 Pelagibacterales bacterium SAG-MED32
CCACATAAACCAGGCGCCCGGATTGGGATTGTATGCATTAATTCGTCTTACTATTTTTAAGGCATCCTCTTTCCAAAATATCTTAGTTTCCTGCTTAGATATTTTTTCTGCATAACAAGAAAGAGTATCGTCTTGCTTCTGCGTAATATTTTTGAATAAAGAGTCTTTGAAAAATTTTTCAAATAAATCAGCCCCCATTAATGAAAGTCTTGTTTCCAATTCTGTATAGCTCTCTGAGATATTAATTTTGAGTTTATCTTGTAAAACAATATCTCCGGTATCTAACCCCTTATTCATTTTCATAATGGTCACTCCTGTCATTTCGTCTCCTTCAATCATGGATCTTTGAATAGGTGCTGCCCCTCTCCATCTCGGCAAAATCGAGGCATGGAGATTATAGCACCCAAATTTTGGAAGATTAAGAATCTCTTCAGGGAGTATGAGGCCATAGGCAATAACAACTATGAAGTCAAGATTCATATCTCTGATAAATTTAATCTCTTCTGGAGAACGTAATTCTTTTGGTGAATATAACTCTAAATTATTTTCTTCTGCATACAATGCTACTGGTGACTTTGAAATTTGCATTCCGCGATTAGCTTTTTTAGACGGCGATGTATACACACCTTTAAGCTCGTATCCACCCGTAATAATTTTTTGTAAGGTGGGTATAGAAAAAGGGGCAGTACCCATAAAGAGAATTCGAAAATTAGTCATTTTGATTAAGCGACGATACGCTCTTTACTTGATTGTTTTTTTGACTTGATTAATTTTTTTACAATCATATTTTTTTTCAAATTTGATAAATAATCAATAAATAGAATGCCTTCAAGATGATCCATTTCATGTTGAATACAGGTAGCGAGAAGTCCTTCAGCATGTAATGTTGATTTCTGCCCATTGTAATCTAAGTAGTTTACTTCACATTCCTCTGGTCTATCAATTTCTGCATACTGATCAGGAACTGAAAGACACCCCTCCTCATATGTTGACATAATCTTTGTCTTTACTTTGATTTCAGGATTAACAAAAAAATACGGCTCTTTCTTTCCGTCTTCGTTTCTCCAGCTGATATCCATCACTATTACTCTCAAAGGAACTCCAATTTGTACAGCGGCTAAACCAATACCAGGAGCGTCATACATAGTATCAAGCATGTCATCCATTAATATTTGGATATCTTTAGTCACTTCCTTCACCGGAGTTGATATCTGCTTTAAAAAAGGATCTGGAGCAGTGAGTATTTTCTTTATAGCCATAAAACTTTGATAGGCTAACTTAGTTACAAGGTCAAGATTGAATGGAAAAATGATTGGAAAACTGACACAACTAAATTTTCTGGCGAGCGCTTAAAGCGGCTGCGATAGTGCCTTCGTCCATATAATCTAGTTCCCCACCAACTGGAACACCATGTCCTAAACGGCTTACAACTATATCTTTTTGAGACAAAGTATCTGCAACATAATGCGCTGTGGTTTGGCCATCTACGGTTGCACTTAGAGCTAAGATTACCTCTTCCACTTCATCGCCACTCACTCTGTCAATTAGTTTTTTTAAATTAAGATCTTCAGGGCCTATACTATTTATTGCAGATAGATTGCCTCCAAGAATATGGTACATCCCATTAAAAACTTCCGCTTTTTCTAGTGCCCATAGATCAGCAATATTCTCTACTACACAAATTTGTTTTTTTGAACGTTTTTCATCATTACAAATACTACATGGACTATGCAGATCGATGTTGCCACATACTTCACACGTGATAATTTTTTCACTGGATGATAGAAGTGATTCCGCCAGAGGTATCATTAACTGTTCTTTTTTTTTTAAAAGGTGCAAAGCAGCCCTACTTGCTGACTTTGGGCCAAAGCCAGGCAACTTACTTATTAATAATATCAGTTTATCAATTTCTGGATTCGAAGATCGGGATCGCATTTTAAAAAGGTAATTTCATTCCTGGGGGAAGCTTCAATCCTCCAGTAACTGAACTCATTTCATCAGCTATTTTCTTTTGTATTTTTTCTTTAGCATCATTAAATGCTGCCATAATAAGATCTTCTAATATTTCTTTTTCATTTTTATCAATGACACTGTCATCAATGTTGATTGAGGTTACATTGTTCTTTCCATTAATTGTAACCTTTACAATTCCTCCACCAGCAACACCTTCTGCCTCAAGTGTCTCAACTTTCTGTTGTGCATCTGCCATTTTCTGTTGCAGCTCTTGAGCTTGCTTGATCATGTTATTAAAATTATTCATGCTTCTATTCTTCTAAATTCTCCACCTTCGTGCCAGGAAAAAAATCAACAATTTCCTTCAGTTTTGGGTCCATTTCTTTCGATTCTCTAACTTTTATACTCTCTATGTTATTGACCTCATTTTCAACCAAATTGTTTAAATCTCCAATCAGCTGATCGGGTTTTGGAATATCATTTAAATAAATAATTCTAATTATAAGCATTTCGAGAGCAGAAATTGGAGAAAATGACTCTGATACCTCACCCAGTCCTTTATTTAGCATTTGCCAAAACATTGATAGTGTCGGTAAATCAACATTATCTGCTATCTCTTTGACTTCTTTATACTCCGCTTCAGTCAGCGAGTTTTTAACACCTTGATCAGCACTTATTTTTACCATTGAGATATCATGAACGGATACAATTAGATCACGAACAATTACAGATGGATCAGCTCCATTGTCATAAAAAGAATTGATCATTTCAATACACTTTATGGTCTCACCTGAAGTCAGCAATTTTATAAAATCAATTATTTCTGTAGGATCATTCAACCCTATCATTTCTTTTACTTTGTTTTCTGTTAGCTCTTTATCAGAAAATGTAATTGATTGATCTAAAATTGATAATCCATCTCGAACTGAGCCATCAGCTGCTCGCGCAATAATTTTTAAAGATCCATCATCAAATTGCACACTTTCCATATCACAAATCTTTTTTAGGAATACAATCAATTCTTCAGGCTCAACTCTTTTAAGATCATATCTTTGACATCTAGATAAGATTGTTGTCGGTATCTTTCTTACTTCAGTTGTAGCAAAAATAAATTTTACATGTGGTGGTGGCTCTTCTAAAGTCTTAAGCAACCCGTTAAAAGCTGCTGTAGATAACATGTGAACTTCATCAATTATATAAACCTTATACTTCGAAGATACAGGTGAGTACTGGACGCCTTCAATCAACTCTCTAATGTCAGCAATGCCTGTTCGAGACGCTGCGTCCATTTCATACACATCAACACTCCTGGACTCTGTTATGGCAATACAATTTTCACAAACACCGCATGGCTCTTTTTCATCATTTGAATCTATATTCATACAATTTAATGATTTAGCAATGATCCTTGCTGTTGTAGTTTTTCCAACACCTCTCACGCCTGTAAGCAAATACGCGTTGGCAATACGGTCTGTCTCAATTGCTTTTTGAATAGTTTGAGACATGAGGTTCTGACCAATAAGTTCACTAAACTTTAATGGTCGATATTTTAGAGGGATTGGTAAGTTTTTTTGTTCTGACATCTATCTATATTAATTCTGTGGGAGATTAAAGTAACCCAAATATCATCGTTGCGGCTGCTTCTTTTCAGACCTGACCGGATTGGCGAATAACTTGTCTACTCAATCTCCCAAAATATTGTAGCATACGATCATTAAATGTTGTTTATTAAATAAATAAAATCATGAGTAAAATTATATTTGCAAATAATCCTCTAGATAGAATGTCTAGTATTAGAAGTGATGAAGAGTGGCAAAAAACCTCAATGATTAGCTCTGATGCGAGATATATTATTTTTGACTCTGGCAAGCCTCTCATTCAAGTGAGTAAAGAGCCAGGAAGTAATTCTGTAATATATTTAGCTAATTTCGACTCAATTAAGAAACACTTTGAAGCATGTCAGATTATCTTTCTCGGTGAAATGAAAACTGTAAAATATTATGCTATAGATATTACTAAGGAGCGTAGTCTTTTTGATTTAGAAATTTTTGTTGGATGTAAATTTATCGATTTAAGATCTATTGCTCAAAGCCTGTCACCTGAAGATACAGGAATTCTTGCTCAAGCCAAATCAATGGTGGAGTGGAATTCTGTTAATATTTTTTGTAGTCGTTGTGCAAATTCAAAACTCAAGACAGTCGATGCTGGCTCTAAAAAAGTTTGTGTTAACTGCAAAACCGAATTATTCCCTCGCGTAGACCCTGTTGTTATCATGCTTCCCATTTATAATGAAAAATGCCTTTTAGGACGTCAGTCGATTTTTCCTCCAAGAATGTACTCTGCTCTGGCTGGCTTTCTAGAACCAGGAGAAACAATTGAAGATGCGGTTATAAGGGAAGTGAAAGAAGAGGTGGGCCTTAATGTAAAAAGCGTTGAGTACAAATTTACGCAGCCATGGCCTTTTTCTTCACAATTGATGATTGGATGTTTTTCAAATGTAGATGATGACAAAACTAATTTAGATGAAGATGAGATTGAACATGCAGTTTGGTTATCTCGCGAAGATATAAATAGAATTTTTGTTGGTAAAAGTCCTGACAGAATCTGGATTCCACCCGCTATGGCTGTAGCACATCAACTTATTGTTGAATGGCTACACAGTAAATAAATTATTGGTTCCTATAAGGATGTTTTGGGTAAACGCCAAGAACCTGGAGTTTCTCTGTATAGAATGACAACTCTTCAAGAGCTCCTTTAACAGAACTATCATCAACATGGCCATCAAGGTCAATGTAAAACTGTGCTTTATTGAAATCTCCATCAACTATAAAACTCTCGAGCTTAGTTAAGTTCACTCCATTAGTCGCAAATCCTCCAAGTGCTTTATATAATGCCGAAGGCACACTTCGAACTTCAAAAATACAGCTCGTTAAATATGATAATTTTGTATCTCTTTCCTGCTGTGCGCCTTTTGACATAATGAGAAATCGTGTCGTGTTATGTTTCATGTCTTGAATATCTGACTCTAAAATATCTAATCCGTAAATTTCCGCAGCTAAGTGGGAGGCAATTGCAGAGTCTTCATCCGTACCTATCTCACTTATATGTTTAGCGGATCCAGCAGTATCAGCCATTACAATAGGAGTAAGATTCAATCTTTGTATTGCTGATTGACATTGGCCAATAGCCATTGAGTGACTTCTTACAAATTTTATCTCATCAATAGAAGTTCCTTTTTTTGCGAGCAGCTGATGCTTGACATTCTGAAAATGTTCAGCATAAATTTTAAGATCATAATCTCCTAATAAGTAATGAATATCAGCTACACGACCAGCAACTGAGTTTTCAACGGGTATCATCGCTAAATCTACTTCCTCTTCCCTAACACAATTTAACGCTGCTTCAAATGTTCTACAGGGAACAGATTCATAATCTGTCATAGCTTCCTTACATGCTAAATGTGAGTAAGCGCCTAGTTCTCCCTGGTAAGATATTTTTTTCATCACTTTATAATCTTTTTAATTTCCTCTAAATCCTCAGGAGTGTCAACTCCCAAAGGCAAAAAGTCAATTAAACCAACTTTTATCTTTATATCATTATCTAAGGCTCTTAATTGTTCGAGTTTTTCATTATTCTCTCTTTCAGTCCGAGATAAAGTAACAAACTTTTTAAGAGTCTCTCGTCTAAAAGAATAAATCCCAATATGGTGATATAATTTATTTTCATCATAGTTATCATTCTTCCTGATGAAATCTAAAGCCAAAGTAGAGTTTTCATTTTCTTTATAATCACAAAAAGCTTTAACAACCTGGTTTTTTTTAATTTCTGATTTGTCACTAAAAACGGATGCTAATGTGCCCATTTCAGAACCCTCTTCTTCAATTAAACTGAGAACAGTGCTCAGTGCTTCTGAATTGATTGTTGGAAGATCACCTTGTAAATTAATTACAAATTGTATCCTTTGATCAAGATCAAATTTATTTAGGGCCTCATATATTCGATCAGTACCAGAAGTATGTTTGGCTGATGTCATGCATGCATTTCCTCCCAAGCCTTCAACTAAATTTTTAATATCTAAACTATCTGTAGCGACAAGAACCTCACCGAGTTGAGATAAAACAGCTCTTTCCCAAACGTGTTGGATCATTGGCTTGCCATGAATTTCAAGCAAAGGTTTGTTTGGAAGTCTGCTAGATTGAAGTCTTGCAGGTATAATAATTGCTGT
The DNA here is from genome assembly GCA_014653725.1 of Pelagibacterales bacterium SAG-MED32. Taxonomy (GTDB): domain Bacteria; phylum Pseudomonadota; class Alphaproteobacteria; order Pelagibacterales; family AG-422-B15; genus CACNXQ01. The sequence continues at coordinate 6,179 of JACWEC010000024.1, forward strand.
ATTTTCTTGAGTAATCATAATGATTTTATGCGACTAGAAGACGCATAATAACTTGAATAAATTAGAATATTGTTTAATTAATAACATACATTCAGCAAAAAAACATTATGGATTCATTTGAAATTAATAAAATAGTTGCCTGCATTTTAGTAGTAGCACTTGTATTTATTGGGTTAGCGAATTTTAGTGAAATACTCTATCACGTCGAAAAACCAAAAGTTGCGGCTTATCAAGTCGAGGGCGGTGATGAAATATTAATGGATGCCGCTGCAACATCGACTGAGGCAGTTGCCCAAGCGCCCACAGAAGACCCTATTCAAGTTCTCCTTGCTAGTGCTGATTTAGATAAGGGTAAAAAAGTTTTTAAAAAATGTTCACAGTGCCATGTTATGGAAAAAGGTGGTGCTAATAAAATTGGCCCAGGATTATGGAATATTGTAAATAAAGATATTGGTTCAAAAGATGATTATAAATATTCCAGTGCAATGGCAGCCTTTGAGGGTGATTGGACATATGAGCAATTAAATAGTTATTTAATCAATCCAAAAAAATATATTCAGGGCACAAAGATGTCTTTTGTCGGTCTCAAAAAAGCTAAGGACCGTGCAAATGTTATTCTTTATTTAAGAAGTTTCAGCGATAATCCTGCTCCAATTGAATAAATTAATAATTACTTAATATATTAATTGACTGCTGCAGACACTAAACCTTATTCTCATTTAGTATGACAAAAGAAAATGTTGGCTTATCAATTTATTTTGATAATAGAATGCTTCGCATTTTACTTTTAGGTGCTATCAGTGGTTTCCCCTGGGTAATAATTGGAAGCGCTCTTTCACTTTGGTTAAAAGACTTTGAGCTCTCAAGAAGTACTATTGGATGGGCTGGATTAATTTTTGGAGTTTATGCGATTAATTTTTTATGGGCTCCTCTAATTGATAGAATAAAAATTCCATTTCTAACAGATAAAATAGGTCATAGAAAATCATGGATAATATCTCTTCAATTAATAATCTTATGCAGTCTTATTTGTTGGAGTCTACTTAATCCAGTAAATAATCTTGAAGTTATTATTTTCCTGGGCTTATTAATTGCAATTTCATCAGCATCGCAAGACATAACAATTGACGCCCTCAGAATTGAACAAATATCTTCTAATGAAAAAGCATCAATGGCTGCAGGCGCATCGATTGCTGTAGTTGGATGGTGGACTGGTTATAAAATTGGAGGAATGTTAACTTTATTTGTTGCCGATCATTTAGAAGTGGTTGGATTTACAAATTTCTGGCAGCTCACTTTTATATTTCTTTGCCTATTAATTCTTTTATTTAATATTGGATTACTTTTTATTCCCGAAGACACATCTAATGATAGACAAAATGCTCAAAAGCAAGATCAAGATAAATTTAAAACAGCTGGATTATCAGCTTGGTTTATAAGCACAATTATCAGTCCACTAACTAGCTTCTTTAAAAAAAATGGTGTGACCATTAGCTTCTTAATTATTGGATTCATTTTCCTTTTTAAAATTGGTGAGGCTTTTCTTGGAAGAATGTCCATTATATTTTATGACGAGATGGGATTTTCAAAATCCGATATTGCAATTTATTCAAAAGGTCTCGGATGGATAACAACTATCACATTTACTCTTTTGGGAGGATGGTTTGCCATTAAATCTGGAGTTGTAAGAGCCTTATTTATATCGGGTATAGCAATGGCTATCACAAATATAATGTTCAGCTTTATGGCATGGTCAGATAAGTCTGAATTATTGTTTGCTGCTGCTGTACTTCTTGACGACCTTGCTGCTGCGTTCGCAACCGTCGCTTTTGTTACATTTATTTCTTTACTTGTAGATAGAACATATACTGCGACACAGTATGCCCTTCTTGCCTCTCTTGGAACCGCTGGCAGAACTCTTATGGCATCCTCATCAGGTACACTTGTTGATTGGCTACAGGGTGATTGGGGAACATTCTTTATAATTACCGCGTTAATGGTAATCCCTTCATTGATGCTTCTCTGGTTTATAAGAAATAAATTTAATTTTAGTTAATCTAAAGTCTGCCCATTTTTTTTATTTTACCATTCGTTTTAAATATTCTTTTTTTGGCAGCGCTTAATAACTCTATTGCAGTTTTCATGTGATAAGCATTGGCATGGATGATATTCTTATTATCAATCATCATTGCTACATGGCCATCCCAAAAAATTAGATCTCCTGCCTTAAGTTTTTTTTCATGCATAATCTCTTTGGTTATGAAAATTTCTTGCATATCAGTGTCTCTTGGAAAGATTTTATTATTAATTTGTACTAAATTTTGAATGAGTCCTGAACAATCAATTCCAACAGAACTTCTACCTCCCCATAAGTAAGGAGTATTTAAATACTGCATTGCATGTTCCACCCTATTGAACCCTTCCTGTTCAATAGCAGATAAATCACTTGTCGGACACCAGCCAAATCCATTGACGAGTGAAAATTTTCCTTTAATCTTTTTTACCTCTAAAACTGAATTAAAGCTTAAGTGAAACAGCGCTTTACTTTTGATATTAGGCTCTTTGTAAATGTAAGTTCGAAGAGATGTTACTTTGTGAGTGGGCTTAAATAATTTTCTAGATAGATTAGCTGTTGGTGTATATCCGACGTATTGGTCCCTTAATGATTGAACCCAAGACCAATCCTTGGATACTTCATAAGCAATACACTCTTCTCCAAATAAAAGTTGGGTACTTAATTTAGATTTTTTGTCTGAATATAAGGGTGCAAATGAGCAGACCACTGTATATTTTTTACCATTAGAATATTTTGCTCGTTTAACGATATATTTATATGAAGAAGCAGCTAAATTACTTTTGATGGGCGTTATACGAGAGTCGAACTTCACTTTTATTTAAAGTGCGAAACCAAGATACAAAAAAACTATTGTCATAACAGCTATGCCTCCAAATATCATTGTAGCTCTGATGACAACATCTAGCTCCTTAGCGACAAACATATGATAAATAAGTGGACCAACTAAAGGAATGAACATTAAAATAAGTGTCCAAGTTATTTTAGATGGTATACTTCTATATTTTCCAATGTGTAAGTCAAATAAGGCTGTTGCCGTCCAAGTGGCATACAAGAAGATTGGAAGGTAATATCCAT
>JACWEC010000025.1 GCA_014653725.1 Pelagibacterales bacterium SAG-MED32
TGGTGAGATTATATATTCGTCTTATGAAATTGATGGTGGTATGGTATTGTCTATAAAAGATAATGGCGTAGGCCTCAAATATAATAAAGATGAACTGATAAAGCCTTACTTCACAACAAAAAAAAAGGTAGGAGGAACTGGTTTGGGTTTAGCAATTGTAGAAAAAATATTATTTGATCATCATGCAGATTTTTCATTAACAAATAGAAATGATGGTAAGACTGGCGCCGATGTTATAATAACGTTTAGCAAATGATTAAGATGAAAAAAATATTAATAATTGATGATGAAATTGATATTTGCAATAATATTAAGGCTATACTTAACGATGAAGGGTATGTATCTGAAATTGCTCTTAATTCAGATCAGGCATTTAAACATATTTCAAATAATAATTTCGACCTTGTGATTTTAGATGTTTGGTTGGACGATTCCAACTTTGACGGATTAGAAATACTCAAAGAAATAAGGAAAAAACATGATCTGCCAATTATTATTATTTCAGGACATGGAAATATAGATATGGCTGTTTCAGCAATAAAAGATGGAGCAAATGAATTTATCGAAAAACCCTTTAATACCGAGAGATTGCTTTTATCAGTTAAAAGGTCTATTGAGCTAGATGAAGTTAAATACGAAAATAGAATACTTAAGCAAAAAAATATTTATGACTATACATTCGTTGGCATTTCAAGTGCTATAACTAAAATAAAACAGCAAATTAACAAAATAGCTCCAACATCAAGCAGGGTAATGATATATGGCGAATCTGGCACAGGAAAAGATATAATTGCAAAGGAAATTCATAGAAATTCGCAAAATAAGGATGGACCATTTATTGCAATAAATGCAGCTTTAATGGACCCTGAGAATCTTGAAACTGTGCTTTTTGGAGAGCAAAATTCGATAACAAATAAAATAGGTTACCTTGAAAAGGCTTCTAATGGCACATTATTTATAGACGAAGTAGGGGAAATGCCACTTCAAACTCAAGCTAAGATATTAAGAGTGTTAACTGACAAAAATTTTACTAAGACTGGATCAGATAATCTTATAAATTTAAATTGCAGAATAGTATGTTCCTCAATTAAGAATCTTGAACAACTAACAAATGAAGGTTCATTTCGAAAAGATTTATTTCACAGGCTTAATGTAGTAACAATAAATATACCGAATTTAAATGAAAGATCTGAAGATATAGATTTGCTTATAGATTATTTTTCAAACATTTTTTCAAAGGAAAATAAAATAAAAAATATTGATTTAAAGCCAATAATTAAAACAAAATATATAAATTATGATTGGCCAGGTAATATAAGGGAATTAAGAAATGTAATTGAAAGATATGTAATACTTGGTGATAAATACGATGAGTCTAATAGAAAAGACAATATAGACGATTTAAATAATAAAAATGTAATTTCACTGCCTTTAAGAAATGCACGTAAAATTTTTGAAAGAAATTATCTTCAATCACAAATAAATAGGTTTGATGGAAATATATCAAAAACAGCTGCTTTCATAGGCATGGAACGTTCTGCGTTACATAGAAAATTAAAACAATTGGGAATTACAGAAGAAGATAAAATATATAGATGGCAATTATGAAAACTTAAAAATAACTAAAAGTGAAGATATCAACATCTTTACAAAATATTTATCTTACAAATCAAAGATAGGAAATGGTTTTGATATACATAAATTAGTTAAAGGAAGTTATATATCAATTGGTGGAATAAAAATAAAATCTATTTACAAAGCCACTGGACATTCAGACGGTGATGTTGTGCTTCATTCGTTAATTGATGCATTATTAGGTGCAAATGCAAAAGGAGATATAGGTACTTTCTTTCCCCCATTAAAAAAATATAAGGATATTTCATCTGTTGAACTATTAAATAAAATTAAAAATAAAATAAGTTTAAATCGTCTAATAATACTGAATCTGGATGTTACAATTATCTGTCAGAACATTCGATTAGAAAAATATAAAAGAAAAATAAAAAATAATTTAGCGAGACTTTTAGAATGTGAGAGCAATTTAATTAATATCAAAGCTAAAACAGCAGATAAAGTTGGCATCTTTGGAAAATCGGAAGCTATAGGTTGCTGGACAACGATCGGCCTAATTAATTAATGAAAAATTTCGCCAAATATTTTGCTACATTATTTGGAATTGGCTTCATATCTCTTGCTCCAGGTACATTTGGCTCATTGTTTGCAATCCTTATTTGGTATGTTTTTATTGATTTATTTTCTATTTTTTATTTCATAGTTTTATTTTTTTTCGTTTTATCTGTCTCATTTTATATTACTGATATCTATCTAGATAATTATAAAAAAAAAGATCCCTCTGAGGTAATTGTAGATGAATTTCTAGGTCAATCGATACCGCTATTATTTATAGTGAATTTTAATATATATGAAGTTTTAATTGCATTTGTTACATTTAGATTTTTTGATATATATAAAGTTTATCCAATAAACAAAATGGAAGACTTAAAGGGGTCGTATGGCGTAATATTAGATGATATTGTTGCCGGAATATATTCATTAATTATTCTTATGTTATATAAGATATTGACTCTGCTATGACTTCTGACTTATCAAAAATAAAAAATATACGATCAAAAAAGAAATTTACAATATCTTTAGCTGAGTCCTGTACAGGAGGCATGATAAGTAGATATTTAACAAGCATTAATGGCTCCTCTCTCTTTTTTAATGGAGCATGTATTTCATATTCAAATCAAATGAAAATAAGATTGTTAAAGGTTCCAAAGAATACGATTAAAAATTATGGAGCTGTTAGTCACCAAACTGCTCTTGCGATGGTTAAGGGGCTTAAAGGAATAACAGATAGTGAAATTCTTCTATCCGTTACTGGGGTTGCAGGACCAAGCGGTGGCACTGCAAGAACACCTGTTGGATGTGTATTTTTTGGCATTGGTTCAAAAATTAATAAGAAATATACATTTAAAACTAAAAAAAAAATATTTCATGAAAAAACAAGACTTGCTATTCAAAAAAAAAGCACAGAATATGCGATTTATTTAATGTTAAAAGAGTTAAAGAAGATTTAATATATCTCTCTCGCGCGATCAATAAATGCACTAACCATTCTCTGAAATGCTAAGTTGAAAAATTTTTTCATCAATACATCCAATAAAGAAAGATTTAATTCGAAATCGATCATAAATTCAATTTCAGAATTATTTTCATCAATATCAGTAAATTTCCATTCGTTAGTAAGATATTTGAAAGGGCCATCAAGGTTTGTGACATTTATAAATGATTTATCTTTTGCTAGCTTCACCTCACTTCTATATGTGTAAACGAATTGATCATACCCAATCTCTAAATCTGCAATGACTACCTCATAGTCATCAAATCTTTCTCTACTAATAATTTTAGAGTCATTGCACCATGGAAGAAATTCCTTATATTCGTCTATATTTGAAACTAGATCAAACATCTGATCTTTCGTGTATGCAACTAGTTGTTTTTCTTCTTGCTTAGGCACCTGAATGTAAATGTTTTAATTTATTAAAATCACTCTCTGCGTGATAAGAAGATCTAGTGAACGGTGAAGATGATGCAATTTTAAAACCTTTATTTAACGCCTCATTTTGAATGCGTATAAAATAATCTGGATTATGATATTTAATTACAGGATGATGATTTAATGTTGGCCTTAGATATTGACCGATAGTAATGAAATCTACATCCTGTTTTCTTAAATCGTCCATCAAAACTCTAATTTCATCAAACTTTTCACCAAGACCAATCATTATTCCAGATTTAGTAAATATAGAAGGTTTCAAAAGTTTAATTTCTCGAAGTATTTTCAAAGAGTGATGATAATCTGCACCAGGACGAACTTCCTTATACAATCTTTTTATTGTTTCTAAATTGTGATTAAAAACGTCAATTTCTGTTTTTGCTATAATACCCAATGATGAATCTTTCCCCCTAAAATCTGGGGTAAGAATTTCGACAGTTGTATTTGGAGATTTTTCTTTAATTTTTTTTATTGTATTTGCAAAGTGCTGGGCCCCACCATCATTTAGATCATCTCTATCAACAGAGGTGACAACTACATGTTTTAGACCCAGACTCTTAACAGTGCTTGCAACTCTTGCTGGCTCTAATATATCAACCTTATTTGGTTTTCCTGTCTTAATATTACAGAAACTACATGATCGAGTACATACGTCTCCTAAGATCATAACAGTTGCATGTTTCTTTTCCCAACATTCTGACAAATTTGGGCACATTGCCTCCTCACAAACTGTAACTATCTTATTTTCTTTTAAGGTATTCTTAGTTTGACTGATTTTGTTTGACGGAATAGATACCTTAATCCAGTCAGGTTTAATTGGACTTTTAAAATCAGAAAATTTTTTTCTCAGTAATGCTTTAGAAATTTGATTATCCATTGTGCTTTATTAATAAATAAAGACAATTCACCTATATTTCAAGTGATACTACTTATCAAAAAATACAATGTATTCGTTTGATTTTCCATAGCCTAAAACATTACGTATCTGTTCGTCAACCAGGTCACTATTGGAGCTTAGATTTTGAAGAGAAGAGATTTTAATTTGAAGTAGGTTATTATTGGTCTTTAAAGAACTAATTTTTCCTTCGAGTACTATAATTTCACTATCTAACCTAGCATGGGATAAGAGGCCATTGTTTCCATCAAATATATTAAATGAAAGATATATAATTATTAATGGAAAAAAAAAATATGGGTAATACTTTTTAATTTTTTCCTTTAAATTAAGAACTCTATTCATGAACTATAAAGAATCATAATTCACGAATCATGACAATTCTATTGGATCAAAAATCCTTGAAAAAATGTAAAAATTAAGTTTTGGACTCTTTTTGTTCTAATTGCCTATTAAAATATCAATAGAACTTATTGTTTTTCATAGATTTTTTTAAGTCAAAATTTTCTTCTATTCGTAATAATTGATTAAATTTTGCAATTCTTTCCGACCTGGACATAGAGCCTGTCTTAATTTGCCCAGAATTAGTAGCAACCGCTAAATCGGATATGAAGGTATTTTCTGTTTCTCCGGATCTATGAGAAATAACGGTTTCGTATCCATTTGATTGTGCAAGTTCAATTGCATCCATAGTTTCAGTTAATGTACCTATTTGGTTGGGCTTTATTAAGACAGCATTTGCAGCTCCTCTTTCAATTCCTTTATTAATTAGATTTAAATTAGTAGCAAACAGATCGTCACCAACAATTTGGATATTGTCTCCAAATAATTTGGTAAATTTTGTCCAAGAATTCCAATCATCTTCCGAGAAAGGATCCTCTAATGAAATAATTGAATATTTTTTACATAAATTAATTAAAAATTTTGAGAATTCATCACTTGTAAACGGCTTAATCTTACTTTCTAGCTTATATTTTCTGTTTTTATAAAATTCTGATGCAGCGACATCCAAACCAAGCATAAAATCTTTGCCAAGTTTATATCCCGATTTTAGAATTGCTTCTTTAATTAGTTTACATGCGTCTTCCTCGTTTTTTAAATTAGGTGAAAAACCACCCTCGTCACCTACAGCTGTAGAAAGACCTTTTTTTTCTAGTATCTGTTTTAGAGTATGGAAAACTTCAGATGATTTTCTTAAACAGTTGTCAAATGTTTGTTCATTTATAGGAATAATCATGAATTCTTGAAATGTAAGATTATTATTTGCATGTGCACCACCATTAATGACATTTAACATGGGTACTGGCATTTTAAACGTTTTGGATCCTCCAAGATATTTATAAAGAGGCAGCTTTAATGATTTAGCGGCAGCATCTGCCACAGCCAGCGAAACACTTAATAAAGCATTAGCACCTAATTTGCTTTTATTTTTACTTCCATCTAATTCTATCATTGTTCGATCAATCTTGTTTTGATCTAGAGAGTCAAGGCCAGAAATGGTGTCAAAAATTATTACATTTATATTTTCTACTGCTTTTAAAACAGATCGACCATGATATGACTTTTTGTTATCTCTTAATTCAAATGCTTCGTATTTACCCGTTGATGCGCCAGAAGGAACACTAGCCCGCCCCATTGTTCCATCTTGCAAATAAACATCTGTTTCAACGGTAGGATTGCCCCTGCTATCAAAAATTTGTCTGGCTATTACATTTTTAATTTTAGACATAAAAATAACGTTATTAATTAACTATTTATTTAGTTTTCTTTAACTAAATTGTCAATTTGAATAAGTTTAGAGACTAATTTCTCTAAATCTTCTAATTTTACCATATTTGGTCCATCTGAAGGTGCAGCATCTGGATTATCGTGAGTTTCCATAAATACTGAGGATACCCCAACCGCGACTGCTGCTTTTGCTAAAGTGGGTACAAATTTTCTATCTCCCCCACTTCTATCACCTTTTCCACCTGGACTTTGAACTGAGTGTGTCGCATCAAAAACAACCGGAAAACCAATTTCCTCTTTCATTACGTGCAATGATTTCATATCTGAAACGAGAGTATTATAACCAAACGAAACACCACGCTCAGTTAATAATATTTTATTATTCCCGCTATCACTGACTTTTTTAGCCACATTAACCATATCCATTGGAGCAAGAAATTGTCCTTTTTTTATATTTATTACTTTATTAGTTTTTGCTGCGGCTATCAAAATATCTGTCTGCCTGCATAGAAATGCAGGGATCTGTAAAATATCTACATGGTCTTTAATTTTATCACAATCATCAATATTATGAATATCAGTCAATATATGGACTCCATATTCACTTCTTAATTTATTAAATATTTCTATGGATTGATCGATACCTAATCCTCTTTCAGAATTGATACTTGTTCTATTGGCTTTATCAAAGGAAGTCTTGTAAACAAAATCAATTTTTAATCTAGACGTTATTTCCAATAATGACTCTGTCATCATTTTTGCATGTTCGTATGATTCAAGTACACAAGGACCTGCAATCAAGACTAACTTCTTTTCATTGCTAAATACGGTATTGCCTAAATCTACACTTTTTTGCATTTTACGTTTTATTCTTTGCAGCTTCGATAAATGATTTAAATAATGGATGTGGATCAAATGGTTTTGATTTAAGTTCAGGATGAAATTGAACACCTATAAACCATGGGTGATCTTTTAATTCCACTATTTCAGGTAATAAGCCGTCTGGGGAATAACCCGAGAAATGAACTCCATTACTTTCAAAATCTTTAGCGTAATTGTTATTAACTTCATACCTGTGTCTGTGTCGCTCACTAATTAATTCTGAATCATAAATTTCTCTAACTTTTGAATTATTTTTCAATTTTGCTTCATAAGCTCCTAATCTCATTGTTCCGCCTAAATCACTCTCTATCGTTCTCTTTTCAGTAGTGTTGTCTACATTAGACCACTCAGTCATTAATCCAACAATAGACTCTTTGCAATCGGCGAATTCACTGGAATTTGCTTCTTTTATATCAAGTATATTTCTTGCCATTTCTATTACAGCTAATTGCATTCCAAAACAAATGCCAAAATAAGGAATTTTATTTTCTCTTGCATATTTAATTGCTGCTATTTTACCTTCTGCTCCTCTCTCACCAAACCCGCCGGGAACTAAGATGCCATGACAATTATTAAGCATATTTTCAATATTTGAACTGTTCAGTTCTTCTGACTCAATCCAATTCAATTTAACTTTAACATTATTATGAATACCACCATGCGACAGTGCTTCATTAAGGGATTTGTATGCGTCAGCCAAACCAGTATATTTACCAACAATGCCAATTTCTATACTGCCCTCTGGTTCCAATATTCTTTATATCTTTCTCAACTTCGCTTATTAATTGAGTTTCTTTTTCCTCAATGTTCAATAATTTAAAGACATAGTACCCAATACCTTGATACTCAAGTGGGGGGGAAACGTTATCTATGTTTAAATTAAATATAGAATTAGCTATTTCATCAGTAAATGTATTTTGAGAAAGTGTGAAGTCTTGTATTTTATTAAGTTCAACTTCATTATTTTCCATATATGAAAAAATTAAAGCCGGGTCATTTTGAACCCATGTTTTGTAAAATTCATTTGCACTATCTTTATCTCTAAATCTAGCAAATTCTATCTCCCTCTTTTCTTCTTTGATATAAAGATTTATATTATCGTTATAATATTCAACAATTTTATTTTCATCAATAGAGTCTAAATCCACGAATTGATCTAGACTTATTTCAATATAATCAATTATTGTTTTCTGAGAAACTTCATATTTAAATTTTTCTGTCTCATAATATTCTCGAAGCAATTCGTCACTTAATTTAATATCTATGTCTTCATCATTTATAATAAAATATCTTACAGATCTTTTTTCACCCTCGTGATTAAATAAATGGTTTATAACCTGTTTGTCTAGAAAGTTACGTATGTTAAAATTTTCAAAAATTATACCTTGATAAATTGAATTCTCAATTTCATTTAAAAATATCTCCTCATTTGGGAAGTTATTGAAAATATAATTTTTATATTTTGATTCAGAAAATAATCCATCAGTGTTTTTAAATTGAGGCAGTGAAGTGATTATTATCTTTAATGAATTATCATTAATAAATATATTTTGCTTGTTGGCGTAGTCTTTAACCATTCTTGAGTAAATCAAGTCATTTAATAAAATATTGTGTAGCTGCAAATCTTTTGCCTCTTTTAAATTTATACTTGAATTAGTTTGCTGGTTATAAAGTGATACTGTTTTTTGAAATTCATTATAGAATTCATCTAAAGTAATTTTTTCATTTCC
>JACWEC010000026.1 GCA_014653725.1 Pelagibacterales bacterium SAG-MED32
GAAAAATTAATAATGAAGAGTATCAGGGATTAAGAGTAACTACGAAAAGTGTACTTGGAGTTGTAAAAAGAATTTTATCTCATGATTTGAATAAACTTATATCTGATGAAATCAAAAAAAATGGAGGTAAGACAAAAAGATTAAATGGAGTGAGTACTAAAGTGCTTAAGGCAAAGATTGCTATGAATGGCAATATTGGTTTCGTGGGGGAGCCAAGAGGTATTGATAAAAATATAATAATGAAAGCTCTTAAAATTAATCATATTCCTATAATTGCCCCTCTAGGAGTCGATGCAAATAATAATACTCTTAATGTTAATGCGGATACAGCAGCCGCTTATATTGCGGAGTCACTAAAAGCTGAGAGGTTATTGCTTTTAACAGATGTAGCAGGAGTGCTGGATAACAATAAAAAATTGATAACAGAGCTAGACCGTAAAAAAGCATTTCAATACATAAAAAAAGGCACTATAAAAAGTGGTATGATACCTAAAATCAAAGCATGCTTTAATACTTTGAAAAATGGCGCAAAAGGAGTTGCCTTAATTGATGGGAGAAAACAAAATGCTGTTGCCATGGAGCTTCTGACGACAGAAGGAGCTGGAACATTAATAAAAAAGTAAACTTATGAGTGAAAATCAAAAATTAAAAGAAAGTATTGAAAACGCTTGGGAGAATATAGCAAACTTATCACCAAGTGATACAGACGTTACTCAAGTAGTAGATCAAGTAATTAAAAAACTTGATAGTGGTGAACTAAGAATAGCTGAAAAAGTTGATAATCAATGGACTGTCAATCAATGGCTAAAAAAAGCTGTACTTATTTCATTCAGGATCAATGAAAATACAATCCTTAGAGGACCCTACACAACATGGTTTGATAAAGTTAAAGGTAAAACTGTCGATTGGGATGAAAATCAATGGAAAGAAGCAGGTTATCGACACGTACCCAATGGTACAGTAAGAGAGGGTTCATTTATTGGTAAGGGTGTTGTCTTGATGCCTTCATTTGTAAACATTGGCGCCTATATTGATGAAGGAACTATGGTTGACACATGGGCAACTGTAGGTTCATGCGCGCAGATTGGAAAGAATTGCCATCTCTCTGGCGGGGTTGGCATCGGTGGCGTCCTTGAACCTCTTCAAGCAAATCCAGTAATAATTGAAGATAATTGTTTTGTAGGTGCTAGGGCTGAGGTCGCGGAGGGTGTAATTGTTCGAGAAGGATCAGTTTTATCTATGGGCGTTTATCTTGGCGCTTCCACAAAAATAGTTAATCGTTCAACTGGAGAGATAATGTATGGTGAAGTCCCTGCATACTCTGTCGTTGTTCCTGGAACAATGCCAAATGAAGATTCAACAAAACCAAGTCTTTATTGTGTAGTCATAGTTAAGACAGTTGATGAAAATACAAGGAAAAAAACCTCCATTAATGATCTTTTAAGGGAGTAAAGTATTATGGAAGTTATCGAATTAACGAAGGCGCTGATATCATGTCAGAGCGTGACCCCTAAAAATGATGGCGTATTAGATTTGCTTGAAAAGGAGCTATCAAACATTGGTTTTGATTGCAGGCGATATCTATTTAGCGATAGTAATACGCCAGATGTAGATAATCTCTTTGCTAAAATTGGGAGTGGCGCACCTCATATCTGTTTCGGTGGACATACTGATGTTGTCCCAGTCGGCGACATTGACGCTTGGAGCTTTGACCCATTTAATGCGACAGAAAAAGATGGAAAAGTATACGGACGAGGAGCAAGCGACATGAAGTCTGCCATTGCTGCATTTGTTTGTGCTGTGAAGGAATACATTGAGAATAACGAACTTAAGGGCACTGTAAGTCTCCTAATTACTAATGATGAAGAAGGACCAGCTATAAATGGTACTAAGAAAGTATTAGAGGAAATATACAAAGATGGAGAAAAAATTGACTCATGTATTGTCGGTGAGCCAACTTGCCCTAACAAATTAGGTGAGATGGTTAAAATTGGTAGAAGAGGAAGCTTTACTTCCAAAATAAGCATAACTGGCAAACAAGGTCATGTTGCATATCCTCAATGGACACTTAATCCAATCGATTCTCTCACTCAAATTTTAAACAGTATAATTAGTTTAAAATTAGATGAAGGAACTGAAGATTTCCCACCCTCAAACATAGAAATTGTTAAAATAAAATCAAGTGATGGTGCTTCAAATGTAGTGCCTCAAAGTGCAGAAGGTATATTTAACATTCGATATAATGTTAAGCACAGTAAGGAGAGTTTAATAAAAATTATTGATACAATTATTAATGAACAAGTTAAAAGTACTGATTATGTATCCAATGTTGACTATAATAATTCAGCAGAACCCTTTCTCACTAAAAAGGGAAATTTTACAGAAATTATAAAAACTTCATCTGATGAAATTACTGGCTTAAGTGCAGAACTTACAACTACAGGTGGCACTTCTGATGCAAGGTTTTTTAAGGATTATTGTGAAGTTGCCGAATTTGGTCTCATTGGTGAAACAGCTCACCAGATAGATGAGCATGTTAAATTACAAGATATTAAAGACCTTAAAGATATCTATCTACTTGTCTTGAATAAATATTTTAACTAACTTAATTACCAAAATCTAATAGTAAATCTACTTAGGTATAATCAAGAGCATTAAGAATATTGTTAGTGCTATATCTAACTTGACGGGTGAGGGGTTGAAGTTCCATTTAGTTCCAAACATTGATAATCCTATAAAATTGCCCCAAAAATAAGGAAAATAAAGTAAATAACTATAAATCCTGGAAAAAATTTAAGTGAAATATTGAAACTTTTTTCTAATTTTTTTCTCATAGACCTTACTTACAAATTTTTTCTCTTTAATTGCATCTAAATAACCTGTCAGATTGGCAATCGCATCAAATTAAAAAAATAGAGTGATTTATTAGTATGGCGCCATGTTTGATGAAATGTATAGCGATAACGCTGAGATTAGAGAGCACTACCTAAATGTTAATTCATGGCTAAGAACCATGTCTTCTACAGCTATAAATAAAAAAAATGTAGAAGCTGAAAGTCATTTTAAAAGAATAGGTATTACATTTTCAGTTCAAGATGATTCAATGTCAGAAAGAATCATTCCCTTTGACTTAATACCCAGAATACTAACTAACCATGAATGGTCTAAAATTGAGAAAGGTGTCATTCAAAGAACTAA
This sequence comes from Pelagibacterales bacterium SAG-MED32, assembly GCA_014653725.1. Classification (GTDB taxonomy): domain Bacteria; phylum Pseudomonadota; class Alphaproteobacteria; order Pelagibacterales; family AG-422-B15; genus CACNXQ01. Next base: position 3,199 of record JACWEC010000026.1, read on the forward strand.
AGCTCTTAATGCATTCTTAGCAGATATTTATAGCAGTGGAGAAATTTTTAAAGCAAAGATAATTCCTGAAGAAATTGTTTATAAGAAAGCATCGTTTGACCAATCAATGGTAGGTTTTTCCCCGCCGCGTAAAATATACAGTCCCATTGTAGGAGTTGATTTAGTAAGAACTGGAAGAGATCAATTTTATGTTCTGGAAGATAATTGTCGAACACCATCAGGTGTATCATACATGTTGGAGAACAGGGAAATTATGATGAAAATGTTTCCTGATTTGTTTCATTCAAACCGTGTTCAAAGAGTCGATGATTATCCCACAAGACTACTGCAAACCCTAATGGGTTTAGCTCCTAAGAAATGTGATAGCTCCATTCCCACAGTTGTACTCTTAACTCCTGGACATTTGAATAGTGCTTATTATGAACATACTTTTCTATCTGATCAAATGGGAATAGAGATGGTCGAGGCCAGTGACCTTTATGTAGAAAACGACCTTGTTTATATGAAAACTGTTGACGGTCCAAAAAAAGTTGATGTTATATATCGACGCATTGATGACAATTATATAGATCCTCTATTTTATAACGCTGATTCAGTTATCGGTGTACCAGGTATAATTCATGCATATCGAACTGGTGGAGTCAATATTTGTTCTGCGCCAGGCTGTGGCATTGCAGACGATAAAGCTATTTATATTTATGTTCCTGAAATGATAAAATTTTATTTAGGTGAGATGCCTATTCTTGAAAATGTTGAGACCTGGAGATGCGAAAAAGACGATGAATTAAAATATGTTTTAGAAAATATTAAAAATCTAGTTGTTAAAGAGGTTGATGGCTCTGGTGGCTATGGGATGTTAATCGGTCCAAAATCGACAGAAAAAACCATTGAGCAATTCTCCCTTAAATTAAAAAATAACCCAAAAGGCTATATTGCCCAACCGACTTTGGATCTTTCGTCATCGCCTACTCTCATTGATAATGAAATAACCGGAAGGCGTGTTGACCTGAGACCATACTGCTTAATAGGTAAGCAAGCTCAACTATGCCCAGGTGGCCTCACAAGAGTTGCGCTTAATAAAGGATCATACGTCGTAAATTCATCACAGGGAGGAGGCGTCAAGGACACTTGGGTTCTTGCTGATTAATTAAGATGTTAAGTAGAACTGCAGAGAATTTATATTGGATAAGTAGATACATGGAAAGGGCCGAAACAATGGCGCGTCTATTAGACGTGGGGTATCGAATGTCACTATTTCCAAACCCAAAAGGGTATCATAATGAATGGGACTCTGTTTTATCAGCCGCAGGGGCTGCTCAGGGATATTTTCAAAAATATAATGAAATTAATCAAGAGAATGTAGAGGATTATCTTTTTTTTGACGAGGATAACCCCTCTTCGGTTTACAGCTGTATTTTAAAAGCAAGAAACAACGCACTAGTTGTCCGAACAGCTTTTACACCTGAGGCTTGGGTGGCCATAAATAAGTCCTATCAAGAAATGATTGGATTTAAGAAAAATAAATATTCTCGATCAGACTTGCCAAACTTTACGGAGTGGACAATACAACAGGTGAATATGTTTCGAGGATCAGCGAATTCACTTCTTAGGAATGATGGTTATCATTTTATATTTCTTGGAACATTCATTGAAAGAGCAGATAATTCAGCAAGATTACTTGATGTAAAGTATTTTGTTCTTTTGCCAACAGCTGATTACATTGGAGGTAATCTTGATAATTTACAATGGATCATACTTTTGAGGTCATTATCCTCTTTTAGGGCATTTCGTTGGGCTTATGATGGAGACGTAACATCAACTAAAATTGCTCATTTTTTTATACTCAACAATGACTGCTCAAGGTCGCTTAGTTTCTGTATTAATAATATTGTCTATCATTTAAATAGTCTAAAATGCAGTCCAGAAAAAATCACAGATATATATATGGGACTGAAAGACGTTCATGACTCAGTCAAAACAGAAACCGTTGACACAATAATAAGTTTTGGATTGCATGAATATGTAACTAATTTTGTTTCCAAAATATCGTTTTTAGATAATCAAATTCAATCACATTTTTTTAGATAATATGCACCTCACTGTTAATCATTCAACAAGATACCACTATGATGATAATCTTTTAGGATTAATTCAAACCACTAAACTTATACCCTCTTCATACAATGGTTTAAAAATCATTGATTGGGAGGTTACAAGAAATGAAAAGAAGGGTGGTGATATCTTTAGAGACGCGGAAGGAAACAATGTTGTTAATTTTAAAAGTGAAGAGAAAGAAACTAATGTTTACTTTCTTGTGAAAGGAATTGTGGAGACATTTAATACTGATGGTATTTACAAAAGTACTAATGATAAAATTAATCCTTTGGTTTACATGAGGAATACAAGACTTACTCAGCCTAACAAAGAGATTTATGAGCTTGGCTTAGAGGCAAGAAAGACCTGTAGCGATGACGAAATTTTAAAAATTGCACATAACATTCTCGGACTTGTTTCTGAAAAAATTGATTATGTTCCATATACTACAAATACACAAACTACTGCTGCAATGTCCATGGAACAAAAAAAAGGAGTGTGTCAAGACCAGGCTCATATCATGATCTCTGCGGCTAAATCAATTGGGTTACCCTCAAGATATGTAAGTGGCTATATGCACAAAAATGAAAATGACTCTGAATTTCAAGCAACTCATGCCTGGGCTGAAGTTTATATAAATGATCTTGGTTGGGTTGGATTTGATCCTACAAATCTATGCTCCCCAGATGAGAGATACATCAGAGTTTCTTGTGGACTTGATGCAAGCTTTGCAGCTCCAATCAGAGGTATTTATTATGGAAATAGCAATGAAAACTTAGAAATAAGTGTCCAGACTATTGAGAATTCTCCCCAATAATTAAGAGGCCAATTAAGGCCTCTTAAAAATTAATTAAACCATGTGTTTGATACTTCTCGCCAGTGTTTGAATTCCTATCACTCCAGACGGATCATTCATTGCATCATTAACCCATTTATTAAAGTCATCGCTAGCATTTGAACCATCTAACATTTCTCCATATGCAGCGCAACTTTTATGTCCTTCTATGTAAACAAAAGCTGGCGGCTCTCCAGCGATACCTCTCCAAACAGATACATCAACTCCCATCGCTTCTTGCAACTTTTTAGCAATAGCAGTACTTTTCATCATGCTCTCCATTTTACCTGGCCCAGCTGACGCGAAAACTGTTATCTTAAAATAAGGTAAAGAGGTGTCAATCAACTTGCCCATTTCCGGATCGGCAGTGCACTCATATGAATTAACCATATTTATCATACTAGTACCCTCAGTCAGGACCTGTTGCATCAACGACTGATAATTTGAATCGTCATTAAGCTTATCCATGAATTCACCATAAGCTTTTGCACTTTCAAATTGAGCACCTAAGTCTACTCCAGGATTTTGAGTACCTCTTACTGGTATATTCATATAAAAATCAGCGCCGTGATCTTTATAGAGCTTTGCCATCTTCATAAGCCAATCCATACCAGCTGGCTTTGCAGACATCCACCGTGAGCCTGAAAAAATTGCAACCATATTATTCTCCTTTAAAAATTAAAAGAAAATTTTTTCATAGCCGTAATATATAAAAAGACTAAATTTTAGCTTCTTAATTAATAAATCTGTAATTTTTAATATTTTACATCCATAAAATACAGTCCATCTGGTGGGGCTAAAGCACCGCATCTAGATCTTTCCGTTGAGTTTAGTGCGTCACGAAAATTATTTACTGACCAACTCTGATCACCAACCAATTTGAGACTCCCAACAATTGACCTTACTTGATGATGCAGAAAGGATTTTGCTGAAAATCCAAAGTAAATATTTTCATCTGATTTTGTAATTTGAAGACTATCAATAGTCTTTATAGGACTGTCTGACTGGCAATGAGCAGAACGAAACGTTGTAAAGTCGTGTTTGCCTTCAATTGATGATATGCATTCCTTCATAAGATCTACATCTATCTCTTTATGCACATGCCATGCTCTACCCTTTTCAATAGTTAAGGGAGATTTACGATTAACTATTCGGTATAAATATTTTCTTTGAAGTGCATTAAAACGGGCATGAAATTTATTATCTACTTCATCGACTTCTAAGATAGCTATTGGAAAAGGGCGTAGATGATCATTGAGTGCATTTTTAATTACAAAAGGTTTAAGCTCTTTGTTATTGATATCAAAATGAGCTACCTGTCCCATTGCATGAACACCTGCATCCGTTCTTCCAGCTCCAAAAATAGTTACAGTTTCTTCGAATATATTTTTTATCGAGTCTTCTATTGCCCCTTGTATCGATTGCCCATTGTCTTGCCTTTGCCAACCTATAAATGGAGTTCCATCATATTCAATTTTAATTTTATATCTCTTCATTCAAGTATTGAGCCTACTGATATTTTGTTACCCAGTAAAAATTCATCTATACTGCAACTTTGTTTGCCTTCTACCTTTAAAATTATTGGTCTAATTGATTTATTTCCACAACCAATATTCAGATCATCATCAACAACTTTTCCTGGTTCAGCGTCAATATCAACCTCGATTGCTTTTAATATTTTTACTCTTTTATTTTT
>JACWEC010000027.1 GCA_014653725.1 Pelagibacterales bacterium SAG-MED32
AGACACCATAAAATCAAAAACGGGATTAGTCATTGATCCATATTTTTCTGCTACAAAAATTAAGTGGATTATAGAAAATATTGAGGAAGCAAAAGAATGTCTCAACAAAGGGAACTTATTAGTTGGAACAATCGATACATGGTTGATATGGAATTTTACAAAAGGATCAGAACATTCTACCGATGTAACAAATGCATCCAGAACAATGCTTTACAATATTGCTGATGATCAATGGGATGAAGAGTTGTTAGATATATTCGCATTACCAAAGACTATACTTCCTTATGTTAAAAACTCAGTTGATGATTTTGGTAAAATTGCACCTGACTTTTTTGGAAATGAAATTCAAATTGGTGGAGTTGCTGGAGATCAGCAGGCAGCCTCCGTTGGTCAATCTTGCTTTAAAGAAGGTATGGTAAAATCAACTTACGGCACAGGCTGTTTTTTACTTATGAATACAGGGGATAATATTTTAAATTCTCAATCAAACCTACTTTCCACAGTAGCTTATAATATTAAGGGAAAAAAAAGCTACGCAATTGAGGGCAGTATATTTAATGCTGGAACAGTTGTGCAATGGATGCGTGATGAATTAGAATTTTTTAATAACGCTTCAGAGGTTGAGAGCTTAGCCAGCAAAAGCTCTAATGATATACATTTTGTACCAGCATTTACTGGACTAGGAGCTCCTTATTGGAGATCAGATATCCGAGGTCAAATTTCTGGTATTACGAGGGATACCTCAAAAGCTGATATTGCTATGGCGGCTCTTAAATCTGTTTGTTTTCAAACTAGAGATTTATTTGAGTGCCTTCTAAATGACTCAAATCTTACAAGAGAGAAGTTTATAATTCGTGTTGATGGTGGGATGACAAGCAATAATATGATGATGCAATTTTTGTCTGATATTCTGCAGGTAAAAATAGAAAGACCGGTGAACCAAGAATCTACAGCAATTGGAGCTGCATACTTAGCAGGTATTTATGCTGGCATATACAAAGATGTTGCAGACGCAGAAAAATTGTGGAAAACTGATCAAATATTTGAGCCGAAAATTTCAATTGATCAAGCTGAACAATTCTATGACGGCTGGAAAAAAACAATAGAAAGACTAATAAGCAATGGTTGATGTAAAAAATTCAGTTTCAAAAGAAGAATGGGATGTAAGAGTAGATCTAGCAGCCTTTTATAGAACAATACCTTACTTTGGTTGGGATGATTTAATTTTTACCCATATATCTGCAAGAGTACCTGGTACTGAAGATCATTTTTTAATAAACCCATATGGATTTTTGTTTGATGAAATAACAGCTTCAAACCTAGTAAAAGTTGATATTAACGGCAAGATCATCAGTGAGACTAACAATCCTATTAATCCTGCTGGATTTATTATCCATAGCGCAATTCACGAAGCAAGAAGCGATGCTCATTGTATTGTTCATTTACATTCAGATGATGGCGTTGCAGTTGCTTCACTAAAAGATGGTCTCTTACCCTTGGCGCAAACTGGAATGCTTGTTCGCAACCAAATCGCTTATCATGATTATGAGGGTGTTGCTCTCCTTGAAGATGAAAAAAAACGACTTGTTGCTGATTTAGGTGACAAAAATTTAATGATTTTACGTAACCACGGTACTTTAGCTGCAGGTAAAAATGTTGCCGATGCTTTTACTTATATCTACTTTTTAGAAAGAGCCTGTACTTATCAAGTTCGTGCAATGGCTGGCAAATTAGAATTAAATAATCCGTCACCAGAGGCAATCGAAACTACCAGACAGCAAGGTGAGGCTACTCAAGGAATGGCTGGAGCACTTTTATGGCCCGCAGTCAGAAGAAAGATGGAAAAATTAGATCCATCATTCATGAATTAGAAATCGATTATAATTGACGTCATAGCCATTTAAAGACATAGTCTCATTCGGAAAAATCGAATATTCAAGATAAATACAATAGGAGAAATTAATGAAAATATTATGCATTTTATATGACGACCCAAAAGGTGGAATGCCATCAAAGTATGCTTTAGATGATCTTCCAAAATTAGATAAGTATCCTGATGGCATGTCTCTTCCATCACCAAAGGCAATCGATTTCACACCCGGTGAATTATTAGGATGTGTTTCAGGTGAACTTGGTCTAAGAAAGTTTCTTGAAGATGCTGGACACACATTAGTTGTTACATCCGATAAAGACGGCGATGGCTGTCAAGCTGATAAAGAGTTAGTTGATGCAGATGTAGTTATATCTCAACCGTTCTTCCCATACTATCTGACAAGAGAGAAGATGGAGACAGCTCCCAATCTTAAAATGGCTATTACAGCAGGTATCGGATCAGATCATGTTGATTTACAAGCTGCAATGGATCGTAAAGTTGATGTTGTAGAAGTAACTTTTTGTAACTCAAGATCAGTTGCAGAACATATTGTTATGCAAATTTTATCTTTAGTCAGAGATTACCACAATCAACATAGAATTATTAATGAAGGTGGATGGAATATTGCTGATGCTGTACAGCGCTCTTATGACCTTGAAGGTATGCACGTTGGAACTGTAGCAGCTGGCCGTATTGGTTTAGATGCTTTGAGAAAATTAAAACATTTTGATGTTCATATGCACTACTTTGATCGACATAAATTACCTGATGAAGTTGAAAAAGAATTAAACCTTACTTTTCATGAGTCAGTTGAGTCTATGGTAAAGGTTTGTGACGTAGTAACAATTAACTGTCCACTGCACCCTGAAACCGAGCATATGTTTAACGATGAATTAATAGGTAAGATGAAAAGAGGGGCATATATTGTAAATACTGCTAGAGGTAAAATTTGTGATAAAGATGCAATTGCTCGTGCACTTGAATCTGGTCAGCTCAGTGGTTATGCAGGAGATGTATGGTTTCCTCAACCAGCGCCAAATGATCATGTATGGAGAACAATGCCTCATCACGGGATGACTCCACATACTTCAGGAACGTCATTATCAGCTCAAGCAAGATATGCTGCGGGTGTAAGAGAAATACTTGAGTGTTTCTTTGATGGATCACCTATAAGAGATCCGTATCTTATTGTTCAAAATGGCGAACTAGCTGGTATGGGGGCTCATTCCTACAGTAAAGGTACTGCAACAGGCGGCTCTGAAGAAGCGGCTAAGTACCAAAAAAAATAATTGTTTTTTCTATAGGACGGAAGAAATTCCGTCCTATATAATATGAATATGAGCAGTGTATTCAAAAATTATTTTTCTCATTCGACCGTAATTGGCTTCATCTTGATGGCTGCATTAGGCGTATTTTATATATTTAATACCGGCCTTATAAATGAATATCTAATTTGGGTTTTTATTCCAATCATACTAGCTCCATTTTATGAATGGTATGTTCATAAATTTCAGCTACACACTGAGCTTACAAAAAAAGATGGATGGTATAGGCGATACCAAATAGTTCTTCATCATGGACATCATCGAGATCCCGATAATATAAAACTTCAGTTTGCACCTTGGAGATATCTAATTTACACATACGGTCAGGTTTATTTATTTTATTCATTAATTTTTTGGAGCTTTGGTACCGCCATGGTTCCATTTACTGGCCACCTTATCTATCATCTTTGGTATGAGTGGATTCATCTAGCTCACCATTCAAAAAACTATAAACCTTTAACCAAAGTTGGTAAGAATCTTCGTGACGCCCATATGAGTCATCATTTTCATAATGAAAATTATAATTGGGGCATTACTAATATGATTGGTGATTATTTTTTCAAAACTCTGAAAGATAATAAATCTATTACTAAAAGTCCTACTACTAAAACAATTAACGGTTATACAGATTAATTTTGTTTTTAATGGTGCCCCCACACGGACTTGAACCGCGAACCTATTGATTACAAATCAATTGCTCTACCAATTGAGCTATAGGGGCGTATTAATGTATAAATCTTTTTAAAATTATAAGCTTTATTTGTCTATATTTATTTATATTATGAAAGAAATATGAAAAAATTTTTAGAATTTATTGGTGGACAAATAGCTCTTGCTTATCTTGTAGTATTTTTCATTCTTGTATTGGCGATGATATCACTAGCTCTTTAGAGTTGAGCTAGAAATTTCATAAAATGCAATTGCTGCAGTATTGGAAACATTTAAACTTTCCAATTCATTATTTATATCAATTCTTATTACTTCATCGCATAGTGAGGTAGTTATCTTTCTTAGACCTTTATTTTCTGAACCAAGAATAATTACTACCTTTTTTGCAAATTTTGTTTCTTTCAGAGATTTTTCAGCACTCATTTCTAAACCATAAATCCAATAACCAGATTCTTTTAATTTTTTAATACAAGAACTTATATTTTTAATCTTTGTGAAGGGCACTTTATCAATTCCGCTGGACGCAGCTTTCGTTAAAAATGAATTTTCACTTACAGAGTTATCTTGAGTCAGTATTATACCGTCGAGTTTAAATGCCAAGGCAGAGCGAAATATTGCTCCTACATTTTGCGAATCTTCCAGTTGATCGAGCAAGACGATGATCGAATTTTCCTCATCACAGTTGTCTATAAATTCCTTCAGTTCGGGCATTTTAAGCTTTTCTACTCTAAGACAAACTCCTTGGTGATTTGATATGCCTCCTAATAGATTTTCAATCTCCTCTCTCGTTTTATTTTTAATGCTTCTTTGATAAAAAATGATGCCGGTGGAAGCTTAATTTCAATGCTAAAACTTTTGTCAGTGTTATATGTAACCACAACAGGCAACATAACTCCAGGCTGCTCCCCTTTACTTTTTTCATTAAATAATTTGCAGAAGTCCATAATGTTAATACCTCTTTGTCCGAGGGCTGGTCCTACTGGTGGAGACGGATTTGCTTGTCCGGCTGGAACTTGTAACTTTAACTTTCCTTCAATTTCTTTTGCCATTTTATGCCTTTTCTACCTGTGTATATTCAAGTTCTACTGGTGTAGATCGCCCAAATATTGAAACAGAAACTTTAACCCTAGATCTTTCTTCATCAATTTCCTCTACCAATCCATTAAATGAGGCAAAAGGTCCATCGCTTACTCTGACTTGCTCGCCTACTTCAAATGTAATAGAAGGTTTTGGACTAGTTACACCTTCTTCTATGTCTTGTAAAATCTTATTTATCTCACTTTCAGGCACCGCCGAGGGCTTACCTTGTGTATGACCTAAAAACCCACTGACCTTTGGTAGTGCCTTGACCATATGGTATGTTTCATCAGTCATTTCCATCTTGGTTAGTACATATCCAGGGAAAAACTTTCTTTCAGCATTTCTCTTTTTTCCTTTTTTGACTTCAACAACCTCTTCAGTGGGAACAATGATCTCGCTAAATGCTGCTTCTATATTTTTAGTTTTAGCCTTATCTAAAATAGCAGCTGCGACTTTTTTTTCAAAACCAGAATAAGCGTGCACAATATACCATCTGTGAGTCATTTAAACAGCCAGTCCTATTAGTCTATCGAGCCCGAAACTAAAA
>JACWEC010000028.1 GCA_014653725.1 Pelagibacterales bacterium SAG-MED32
TAACCATGATACTCACTCATTATCGTCAGCCATTGAATTGGACAAATGATAATCTACAAGAAAGCAAAAAAACACTGGATAAGTGGTACCAATATTTTTCTGAATTTGATTTTAAGCCTGACTTAAGTGTGAAGATTGATGAAAATGTAATGAACGCACTAAATGATGACATGAATACGCCTCAGGCAATAGCTGAATTGCATAAATTATTCAAAAATTGTAAAAGTAATGATCGCGATTCATTAAATCAATTTTTAATTTCGGCTCAATTTCTTGGATTGATGAATGATGAACCTTCTCAATGGTTATCATGGGGTAAAGAAAATATAATTGTAGATCAAAATAAGATTGAGTCATTAGTTACTCAAAGAAACACTGCAAGAGCAAATAAAGATTTTGCTGAAGCTGATAGAATTAGAGATGAGTTGGAAAATTTAGGAATAGTACTAGAAGATAAAGGTACAGAAACCACATGGAAAACTAAGTAAATGAAAGATAAGTTATTTATATTTGATACGACATTGAGAGACGGAGCACAAACTTACGGTGTTGATTTTAACGTAGATGAGAAAAAAATTCTTGCATCAAAACTTGATGCCTTAGGCGTTGATTATATTGAGGGTGGATGGCCTGGTGCAAACGAAACTGATACACAATTTTTCGCTGAAAAAATGGAATTTAAAAATTCTACGTTTACGGCTTTTGGCATGACCAAAAAGACAGGGAGGAGTGCTGAAAATGATCCTGGTTTAGCTGCCATGATTAACGTAAGCGCCCCGTCAGCTTGTGTAGTGGGCAAGTCTTGGGATTTCCATGTAGATTTAGCCCTAGGAATTTCCAATGATGAAAACTTAGTAAATATTGCGGAGTCTGTTAACTTTTTATCAAGCAGCAAGAAGGAAGTTCATTTTGATGCTGAACATTTCTTTGATGGCTACAAAGCTAATCCTCAATATGCGGTAAAGTGTTTAAAAGCTGCACAAGACAATGGAGCAAGGTGGATGGTTCTTTGTGATACCAACGGAGGCACATTACCCCATGAAGTAGAACAGATTGTTTCAGAAGTTGTGAAGGATATTCCAGGCGATCAACTTGGTATTCACGCACATAATGATACCGGAAATGCTGTAGCAAATTCATTAGCCGCAGTTCATGCTGGGGTCAGACAAGTACAAGGTACGATTAATGGACTTGGTGAACGATGCGGAAATGCTAATTTAATTACTCTTCTTCCTACTTTTGCTTTGAAGGATGAATATATCGATAAATTTGATCTATCCATTGATACTAAAAATCTTGGTCAGTTAACGGAACTTTCAAGACTTTTAGATGAAATATTAAATCGTGTACCCAATAGAACAGCACCTTATGTAGGCTCGGCAGCATTTGCGCATAAAGGAGGATTGCACGTTTCAGCAGTAAACAAAGATCCTAAAACTTATGAGCATATCGATCCTGAGTTAGTGGGCAATCATCGCCAAATCATCATTTCAGAACAATCAGGAAAATCAAATATTCTTGCACGATTAAAGTCTACAGGAATTCAGATCAATGAGGATGATGAAACTATACAAAAAATTCTTGATCGAGTGAAAGAACGTGAATTTATTGGATATTCATACGATGGTGCAGATGCTTCATTTGAAATATTAGTGAAGAAGGTAATTTCCGAAATGCCAACTTATTTTGAAGTTGTTAATTTTAATGTGAATGTAAAGAATTCAGGTGGGGAAGGTAAAACAATATCAGATGCCGAAGTTAAATTAAAATTTGGTAAAGAAGAACTTATAGGTACGGGGCAAGGTGTAGGACCGGTTAATGCATTAGACAATGCTTTGAGGAATAACTTTCAATCAAGCGGTTATGCTGAATTGATCAAGGATCTATCTCTTATCGACTATAAGGTGAGAATCTTAAACACAGGAACCGATGCGATCACCAGAGTATCAATTGAAAGTTCTGATAAAGATAAAAAGAGTTGGTACACAATTGGTGTTTCAGAAAATATTATAGAAGCCTCCTTTAGGGCACTGATTGACAGTGTTGAGTACAAATTGATGAAAGAAAAGGCTACGGTTCTTAGTTAGTACATGTCTTCAAATAATATTTCAATTATCTTGGTTGATACTCAACTTCCTGAAAATATAGGTCTGGTTGCACGTTCCATGTATAATTTTGGTTTTTCTGACTTGAGGTTGGTCAATCCTAAATTAGATTGGCCATCAGAGAAGGCACATGCAGTATCAGTCGATGCCAAATCTATTATAGAGAGTGCAAAAGTTTACACTACCTTGAGAGCGGCACTCAGTGATTCCACACTCTCCATTGCTTATACAGCTCGAAAACGCGATATGAGTAAACAGTTTACTGATAATAAATCTATTATTAAGGAAATACATGATGAACACAGTAATGATAAGTTAGCTGTTGTTTTTGGCGGTGAAGCTTCAGGCTTGACCAATGACCATCTTTCTTTAGTGACAAGGTGTGTGACGATTGATACGCATGAGAACTTTTCATCCTTGAATCTTTCACATGCCGTCAATGTATTTTGTTATTCTATATTTTCATTAATGTATGATGATGAAAAAGTAGTTGATGAGAATTCACTGACGCGCGGCAATCAAAATGAATTGATGCATTTTTTTGATCATATTGAAAAAGAGTTGGAAAACAGAGGTTTCTTTCAACCCGAAGAAAAAATGCGAAAAATGAAGCAAAATCTCAGGAATATCTTTCACCGGGCTGATCTCAGCGATAGGGAAATTGCAACACTGAGAGGAGTAGTCACGGTTCTGTCAGATTATAGGAAAACTGAGGAAATTTAGTATTCTGGTTTGACAATATTCAGGAAAACAGTATAAACCACGGATCACAATATATGACAAAACGAATAGCACAAAAACACAAAATCGATAGACGTCTAAGTGTTAACCTATGGGGAAGACCCAAAAGTCCATTTAATTTAAGAAAATACAGACCTGGCCAACATGGACAGAAGCATACTGGAAAACTATCTGACTACGGTGTTCAGTTGCATGCTAAGCAAAAACTAAAAGGCTATTATGGCAACCTAAATGAAAGACAATTCCGTAATTGTTATAAAGAGGCCATCAGACAAAAGGGTGATTCAGGAGAAAATTTAATTGCGCTTCTAGAAAGAAGATTAGATACAATCGTTTATCGTTCAAAGTTTGTCCCAACCGTTTTTGCAGCACGACAATTCATCAATCATGGTCATGTCAAAGTAAATGGTAAAAGAGTAAATATTTCAAGTTACCGTGTTACGGAAGGTGATGTCATTGAAGTTAAAGATAAGTCTAAAGAAATGGCAATTGTTGTTGAAGCAATGAAAAGTCAAGAGCGTGATATCCCAGGTTATATTACTGTTGATGAAAAGAAATGTTCTTCAACATTTATTCGAACACCACAGTTTGCCGAAGTTCCATATGCAACACAGATGGATCCAAAACTAGTCATCGAGTATTATTCTCGATAAATCCCAAATGAGTGCATCGCACTTTTTTTCAAAAGATTACATTCAAGCACGAGATAGATTCATTAAATCTATTAATGAACTGAAGGGTCAAGGCCATCAAGTTAGTCATGATACACTTACTTTAGATTGCAAAGGACCTAATCAAGAAAATCTTTGCATCGATATTGCAACTATTGGGTCAATCGATAGCGATAATTTATTACTATACAGTTCCGGCATTCATGGCGTTGAGGGATTTGCAGGTTCAGCTATTCAATTATCAGTTTTAGATCAACTCAAAAACGCCAATCCAATTACTGATTATTGCATAGTTTTTGTTCATATCATTAACCCTTATGGCATGGCATGGCACAGAAGGGTGAATGAAAATAATGTTGATATGAACAGAAACTTTATAAAGGATCATCAAGGCGAACCTGAAGGATATGAGAAAATTGACACTTTTTTAAATCCCAAAAGTGTTCCACCCAAATTAGATCTTATGTTTTTACCCTGGGGTATTAGTTTATTGTTGAAGTATGGGTTCACCAATGTGAAGCAATGGTTTGCACAGGGGCAATATACGAGACCACAGAGTTTACAATATGGCGGCGATACACTTCAACAGGGACCTAAGATGATTTTAAATTGGCTGAAAAAAAACCTTAATAACACAAAAAAAGTTTTTGGTATAGATTTACATACTGGATTAGGTAAATCAGGATATGACACCATACTTGTGCCTGATGATATCAAAGAAGATAAATATAATATACTAGTTTCACTTTTTGGTGATCATGTATCTCCACTTGATCCAACACAAGGCGTGGGTTACCGAATAACTGGAGATATTCACTCTGGTATAGTAAAAGAATTTTCATCAATTGAGTGGTTAACAATCACTCAAGAGTTTGGAACATTTGGTCCTACAACTGTTTTCAAAAATTTAAGGGCTGAAAATAGATGGACACAAAACAATCAATTGAATAATGAAAAAGATATAATGAATCATTGGAGTAGAAAAAATCTATTGAACACATTCAATCCAAACAACAAGCGTTGGCAGCAAGATCTAATCAGCAGGGGCAATACTGTCTTTAAGTCTGTTCAGGAATATTTATCAAAGCTCGATTAGTCGTGGGCGATATTTTTTTCTTTTAATACCTCAGATAATTCACCAGTTTTATGCATATCTAATATAATGTCACAACCACCAATAAATTCTCCCTTTACATAAAGCTGAGGTATTGTTGGCCAATTTGTAAAATCTTTTATTCCTTGTCTTAATTCGTCACTTTCTAAAACATTAACGTCTTTATATTCGATATTCATAAATGATAGGGCATTTACAACAGCATTAGAAAAACCACATTCAGGTTGCACTTTGGTGCCTTTCATAAAAAGGACAACATCATTTTGATCAACTATGTCTTTGATATTATTTTGTACTGTTTCGTTCATAACACTACAATTAACTGCTTTTAATATTTATTCAATAATAAATATTTTTTAAAAAATCCCATTAGTTTTGATTATTTACTAATGAGATATCTGTTCAATACCCGTTTCAAAACTGCGTTTCAATGCAGAAATTTGTTGATCACCTATATTTTTAATACTGATTTTGTCTCCACCAACTATGCCTATTTTTTCAAAATGAACATCATTATTATTAGCTAATTTTTGGCATTCATCATAGTTATTGGGACTTACTTCT
>JACWEC010000029.1 GCA_014653725.1 Pelagibacterales bacterium SAG-MED32
TTTGCCAACGGATGATGTGCTCTTGTAATCAAATCATCAGTTAATTGGTCAAAATATTTGTGTGATATTATTTCAGGCCCTTTAAAAAGCTTTCTCAATTGAGAAATTTCGATCATAAATCTTCTACTTTATGAATTTTAAAAATTTCCCCCTGGCTTTTTATCGCTAAGTACGGCACGCCATCAATTGGTATAGTCTCAGCTAAGTCTACTAATTCATAAAAAACTGATCGAGAAATAAGCGCTCTTAAATTATTACGAACTGTTATGTATGGAGATGGTTCATCATTTTTCTTTATTTCAATTGATAATGGATTCTCTTTTGAAAGAACAATTTCATCATTAAGATTGGTCCGAAAAGTTACTGTATTCATTCCTTCACTTTGCTCTTTTGTTATAGCTACCGCTACAAAAGGTGCGTCTTCAACTTGAATTCTTACTTTTTCAACTGGAGTAACCAAATAGTATGAATTGTCAGACTCTAATCTAAGAATACCTGAAAATAATTTGACCATGGCAGGTCTTTTAATTTCTGATCCCATGTAATACCATTTTCCAGATTTAGAAATTGTCATATCAATATCTCCACAAAACGGAGGGTTCCATTTTTCAATTGGAGGAAGAGATTTCTTATTTGATTTACTGAAACTATAGATTGTTTCTATACCCTTCAAGTTTACTGGATCATCACTCATTATTTTTTTCTAAGTAAATTTATACTGCTCAATATCATTTATATTTATTTTTGTACCAATCAATTTTATCAAAACTTTATCCTTATCTACAGGACCATAAAATTCTAAGTTCTTCTCAACTTTATTAAATTCAAATTTTGAATAATAATCTAAGTCACCGACGACAATTATAAAGTCATAAATATTGCTCAATTCTATTTTATTAATTGTGTATTTTACTAATTCTTTACCATGACCCTTGCCTTTTAAGGCAGGACTGACTGCTAGAGGGCCTAGTAAAAGTCCTTTAAATAAATTGTTTATATACGTTTCACTGTAACTAATGCTTGCCGCAATTTTTGAGTCATTCAAGTAGACGTATGAAAATTCATCAATGAAAGGTCTTATTTCTCTCAAACGATATACAGATCTTGCTAATCTTCCTGGTCCAAATGCTTCATCCAGCAAACTAGATATATTTATTTCATCATCAGGTTTAGTTCGTCGAATATTTTCCATTATAAAACTTCTATTATTAGCTTATTTTCGTTATGATTTTACAATTAAAAATTACGAATTGGGAGATATATTATGCTGACAGTTGATGTTAATGAAATCGAGTCATACAAAGGCAAAGAAATGGGTCATTCAGAGTGGATGACTATTGATCAAGAAAGAATAAATCAGTTTGCTGAAGCAACTAGTGATCATCAATGGATACATGTTGACGAAGAAAAAGCTCAAAAAGAATTGCCAACTAAAAGTACAATTGCTCATGGATTTTTAAGCCTTTCTCTTTCAGTGCCTTTGAGCGCTCAAGTATGGATTATCTCAGGCGCTAAAATGGTAATAAATTATGGCTTAAACAAAGTTAGATTCATTAACATGGTGCCCGTAAATTCTAAAGTAAGGATGTCAGCTAAAATAAACGAAGTTAACAAATTAGATAACGGTGGCACGCAAGTAATCAGCGAAGTATCCCTCGAAATTGAAGGTCAAGATAAGCCAGCTTATGTAGCTGAAACGATTATGGTTGCCTTTCCGTAACTGAATGAGTGATAAATCTTTTCCTGATCCTGATGCAATAATAATTGAAGAGAGCGGTGAGACAATTAAGCTCGTGACCTGGAACTTATGGTGGAAGTTTGAGTCTTATAAGGAAAGAGAAAATTTAATTCTATCAGAGCTTCAAGAAACAGCCGCTGATATAATGTGCTTACAGGAAGTATGGGAAGAGGAAGATGAAAGCCAAGCAAAAACAATAGCAGACAAACTAGGCTACCAATATATTTATGGAAAATCTTTTGAGTTTGACGGTGTTGCGTTTGGAAATGCTATAATCTCAAAATATCCAATACAAAATCATCAAATAATAATGTTTAAAGCAGACCCTAAGAAAGATGAGAAGAAATTATTTATACATGCTGAGTTACTCTATAAAAACAGTATTACAATTAATGTTATATGTACGCACCTTAACTACAAATACGAGCATCAACCAGTAAGAGAAAGCCAAGTTACAGAATTAATGGAGTATATAAGCCATCTGAAAAAATCTAAATTTCCAATTTTATTGTGCGGTGACTTTAATGCAGATCCTGAAAGTGATGAAATAAAAATGATCACTGGGCACAAAAAGCCCATCAATGAAACAGTTCTCAGAGACGTTTGGAACCTCACAAATATAGGTGAACCAGGTTATACATGGTCCAATGAAAATAAATGGGCAATGAAAACTCTAGAGTATGACCGAAGAATTGATTATATATTTTCTTCTAAAGCAGGGCCTAAAGGTTTGGGCCAACCTGTAAAAAGTTGCCTAATAGGAAATAAATCAAATGATATTTATCCCAGTGATCACTTTGGAATTTTAACTCATCTGGTAGGCATAAAAGATTAATGAGTTTATTTATTTCAATATTTATTGGTGGTGGTATAGGGGCGCTTACTAGATATATTCTTATAGAACAAATTAATAAATCGTTTGTAAGTTCTTTTCCTTATGGAACTCTCACAGTGAATGTTATAGGTGCATTTCTTATTGGTTTAGCATGGAGCTACTTCGCAGCTAAAATTAATATTTCTGATAATCTTAAAATGTTCATCACTATTGGATTCTTGGGGGGCTTTACTACTTTCTCTTCTTTTAATGTGGATATTTTTGAGCTAATTCAGAATGGTAGTATTTTGATTTCAATTTTATATATAATTGGAACGTTCGCTCTAACAGTTGGAGCTTTTTTCTTAGGAATGAGTTTATTACGAGTAGCCTGATTATTTATTTCTTTTTGAGATCATATATTCAGCGAGTCCATCATAACCTTTTTCTATCATCATCTTTGCGGATCCGATATTTTGAATGTCGTCGAGAGGTTTTATCTGATGAGCTACCACTACTGTATTCATAAATTGTGCGGCACCGCATATTGAAATAATTTCTGAAATTACTCGTTCGTCGAAGCCGTATTGAAGTATTTGATCTACATCCTCATCAACTATTGATTTTATATCCACATTAACTTTATGAGCTAGTTTCAAAATTGGCTTGTACTTTTCTTCTATGCCAGCATTTTCAATATCTAGCAGTGGCTGTTCATCATTTGCGTCTCTTAATAATTTCTTAGAAATTTCAGCGTGAATATTTTTACAATATTGGCATCCATTGAGGCCAGATATGTAGGCAAAGATCATTTCTTTAATATAATTAGGCAGTAATGTTTGTTGGCGCATTAAGGCCTCAAGGTATAAGACATAATGTGATTGATAACTCCAGTTATCTAAAAACACATCATATACAGATTTATATTTGTTTAAAAAGTTGCTCATATTTTTTTTCCTTGGCTGGGGCGGGAGGATTCGAACCTCCGAATGCCGCTACCAAAAAGCGGTGCCTTACCGCTTGGCCACGCCCCAACACTCATACATTATTTAGTTTAACAAATAGATTTTGCAATGATTATATTGTCCTAGCAAGGCAAGTCCACCATTTAGGATGGAGTTTTTTGATTTTAGAGACAGCCTCATTTGCAATAGCTTCATCATTGTAACATCCAAAAAAAGCTGATCCACTTCCTGTCATTCTAGTAAAATTACAACGTTCATCGCTTTCGAGAAACTGCTTTACCATTCTTATTTCTTGATGAAGAGTTAGAGCTGTCTCCTCGAGATCATTTGAGGTTTCCTGCAATATATCGCTAATTTGTTTTTGGCCCTCGTAAAGGAAATTACTCTTACTCAATATTTGATGCTGCTCAAAAATTATTTTCGTACT
>JACWEC010000003.1 GCA_014653725.1 Pelagibacterales bacterium SAG-MED32
TTATCTTGTTCCATTAAATAATTTGCGACACATCTTGTTCCGTTTCCGCAGGCACTAATCTCACCGCCATCTGAGTTGTAAAATTTCAAAAGTGGTATGTCACTTATTTCAGAATTTCGAATATATATTAACTGATCGCAGCCTATGCCTTTATCACGATTGCATATATGCTGAACTTCAGTTGAGCTGTGATCAAGCTCGTTAATCCTTTGATCTATGATTACAAAATCATTCCCTAAGCCATTCATTTTTATAAATTCAAATTCTGACATATAGTCTTTATATTAGGTAAAACCTAATTTTCCAGAAATAAGTACCAATTCAAACTTGACAAGTTTGAAGACAAATAATAAAAAACAGCTGTTTTCCGCAAGAAAAATATTCCTGCGGTACCTATTAATTTAGGTGTCGACATCAGTCAGCGAGTTTCGCCCACTGATGCGTTACCTGCTGAAAGTGAGTTATAAATGTTTGAAAGCCTTAGTTATAGGTTTGATGTTATTTTTAAAGGTCTAAAAAAGACTGGTTCTATTGACGAGAGCTCTTTGGATGCGGCCTTACGTGATATTAGGCGAGCGCTCTTAGAAGCTGACGTAGCTTTACCAGTAGCAAAGGACTTTATAGAAAAAGTTAAAAAAGAGTCTCTTGGCAAGGAAATACTTAGGTCAATAACTCCAGCTCAAATGATAACCAAAATTGTCAATGATGAACTTATAATGGCTCTTGGTTCAGACTCTAGTGAATTGAGAGTAAATGAAAGTGGAAATTCAATTTATCTTTTTGCTGGACTACAAGGTTCTGGCAAAACTACGACAGTTGGAAAAATTGGTAATTATTTAAAAGAAAAGAAAAATAAAAAAGTATTATTAATATCTCTTGACACGTCTCGTCCTGCAGCATTTGATCAATTAAAGAAACTTTCAGAACAAATAAATGTTTCAATTCTGCCAAAGGTTGATGATCAGTTGCCAATAGATATTGCAAAGAGAGCTTTACAATTTGCACAACTTCAAGATATCGACTGTCTATTATTTGATACGGCTGGACGAATAAATATTGATCAGTCTCTTATGAATGAATTAAATCAATTAGAAAAAGAAATTAGCCCAACGGAGACATTGTTGGTTCTTGATAGCTTAACTGGACAAGAAGCAGTTAATGTTGCGACTGACTTCTCTAAAACAATTACAGTAACTGGAACAATATTAACGAGAGTAGATGGGGATGCGAGAGGTGGAGCAGCCTTAAGCATGAAATATGCCACTAACTGTCCTATTAAATTTATGGGTATGGGTGAGCAAATGGATGCTATTGAAGTTTTTCATCCTGAACGAATAGCCAACCGTATTCTGGGAATGGGCGACATCGTAACATTAGTTGAAAAAGCAACTGAAACTATTAAAGAAGAAGACGCTGAAAAGATGGCAGAAAAGTTGAAAAAAGGGGAGTTTGACCTTGATGATTTACTTAGCCAAATTAGACAAATGAAAAAAATGGGAGGGATTTCAAATTTAATGAAATTTATTCCTGGTCTTAAAAATATGAAAGACAAAATTCCACAACAAGAAAATCCTGAAAATTCTATTATAAAACAGGAGGCAATTATTTTATCAATGACAAAGTATGAGAGGAATAAACCAAAGATTATAAATGGATCAAGAAAGAAAAGAATTGCAGCTGGCTCTGGTACTTCAATTTCAGATATCAATAAAATATTAAAACAGCATAGAAAAATGTCCGACATGATGAAGAAATTATCAAAAAAGGGAATGGGCTCTATAGATCCAAATATGTTAGGTGGACAATTAGGTGCCGGCATACCAAATGATTTTTTTAAGAATAAATTTTAATTTTTTAACAAAAGGAGAAAAAAATGGCATTAAAAATAAGATTATCTAGGGCAGGATCCAAGAAAAGACCTGTCTATAGAGTAGTAGTCGCTGACTCTCGAAGTCCAAGAGACGGTAGATTTATTGAGAAAGTAGGATTGTTTAATCCTCTTCTAAATAAAGATAATAAAGACAGAGTTCAATTAGATCAGGATAATATAAAGGAATGGTTATCCAAAGGAGCAAAGCCCACTGACAAAGTTGCAAAGATTCTGGGTGCTGCGGGTTTAATCCCAATGCCTGCTCAAGGAAACAATCCAAAAAAAGCGCAACCAAAGAAGAAAGCTCAAGAACGTTTAGCAGCAGCAGCAGAAGAAGCTCCAGCAGCAGAAGAAGCTCCAGCAGCAGAAGAAGCTCCAGCAGCAGAAGAAGCTCCAGCAGCAGAAGAAGCTCCAGCAGCAGAAGAAGCTCCAGCAGAAGAGACAAAAACAGTGGAAGACCAAGCAGGAGACGAGAACACATAACCAAGCAGGAGACGAGAACAAATAAAAGTCTTATACATCATGTCTAAGTTCATAGTAGTTGGCGAAGTTAGAGGCGTTCATGGATTAAAGGGGTTTTTCAAGATTACATCTTTTACGGAAAACCCTGATAATATATTTAAGTTCAAGTCTTTTAATATTGGAAAAAATTATAGATCTATAAATCTAAAAAAAATAAAAGTACTGCCTAATGGGTATATTGTTTCATGTAAGGAAGTTGATAGTAGAGAAAAATCTGAGTTAATAGTTGGATCTCTTATAGAAATAGAGTCCTCTGAATTACCTGATATAAATGATCGCAAAAAATATTATTTTCATGAATTAATTAGTTTAGAGGTAAAGGATGAAAATGAAAAATCACTTGGAACAGTATGTTCAGTTGAAAATTATGGATCAGCCGATTTGATAGAAGTAAGAAATAAAGACCAAAAAGATTTTTTTATTCCGTTTTCAAAAATGACAATAAAAAAAGTTGATTTAGAGAAAAGATTATTATTGGTTCAAAATGTAAGTGAATATTTAAATTAATAAAATGTACAAAGTTAAAATCATATCAATATTTCCTGGTTCTTTTCCTGGGATACTTGGACAAGGTGTTATAGGCAAAGCTCATAGTAAAAAAATATGGTCTTTAAAAACAATTGATCCTCGTAAGTATACGAAAGACAAATATAAAAAAATTGATGATACAACAGCCGGTGGCGGGCCTGGAATGATTTTTAAACCAGATATCATGGGCAAGGCTATTGATGCATGTTATAGAAATATAAAATCCAAAGAAAAATATCCCTTGATTTACTTAAGCCCAAGGGGAAAACCTCTCACGCAAAAGAAAGTTGTCAAATTATCAAAAATGAAAGGAATAAATCTTCTTTGTGGGAGATATGAGGGAATCGATCAACGCCTTTTGGATTACTACGCTATAGAAGAATTAAGTATTGGAGATTACATTTTAGCAGGCGGAGAGTTAGCTGCTCAGGTGTTAGTTGAGTCTATAGTTAGACTTCTTCCTGGGACTTTGGGACATAGAGAGTCCAGTGAAACGGAGTCATTTAATAATGATTTGTTAGAGTATCCGCAATATACCAGGCCAAAAACATGGAAAAACATGACTATTCCAGATGTATTACTGTCAGGTAATCATAAGAACATAAGTAAATGGCGCTTGGACATGTCCGAGAAAATAACAAAGAAAATGAGGCCAGACATATGGAAAAACTACAAAAAAAACAAGACAAGCAAGAAATAAAGTATTAAAAGACGGTGCGAGGCAATCATGAATATTATAGAGCAGTTTGAAAAAGATCAGATAAAGACACTTATTAAAGGTAAGAAAATACCTCAGTTCCATCCAGGAGATACTGTCAGAGTGAATGTTAAAGTACGAGAGGGTACAAGGGAACGTATCCAAGCATTTGAGGGTGTTTGTATAAGAAAAAAGAATAGAGGTCTCAGTTCTTCATTCACAGTAAGAAAAATATCTTTTGGCGAGGGTGTTGAGAGAGTCTTTCCAATTTTTAGTCCTACTATTGATTCTATTTCAATTGTAAGAAGTGGCCAGGTGAGGAGAGCAAAGCTCTATTACTTAAGAGACCTAACTGGTAAAAAAGCAAGAATTGTTGAAAGAATTAGAAAAAAACAGCCTGATTTAGCCAGTCTATATATTGATGAAACAGAAGAGGTTGCGGAAGATCAAATCGTTGCCGCAGAAGAACTTGCAACTGAAGATGAGGCTACGATGCAAGCTGAGACTTCAGAATCACAAACTGAAGATACACCTGAAGCAAAAGAGGAAACTAGTCCTGAGGCGGAAGATGGAAAATCAGAAGAAACAGACAGCACAAAAGAATAAACAATTCTTTTTCTTTTTAATATCATTAACTGAATTATGAGTGCGCCAAAAACTTTGTATGATAAAATATGGGATAACCATATCGTTTCCATTAATGATGATGGAACTACCATACTTTATATAGACCGACATCTTGTACACGAGGTAACTAGTCCACAAGCCTTTGAAGGATTGCGAATGAGTGGCAGAAAAGTTAGAAGACCTGAATTTACTCTTGCGACAGCAGACCATAATGTGCCTACTATGGATAGGGATAAGGGTATAGCAGACCCAGATTCAAAATTACAAGTTGAAACGCTAGAGAGAAATGCTAGTGAAAATAATATCACTTACCTACCGATGTCAGATAAGCGGCAAGGTATTGTTCACATTGTTGGCCCCGAGCAGGGATTTACTCAACCTGGAATGACAATAGTTTGTGGAGATAGTCATACATCTACTCATGGTGCTTTCGGCGCTTTAGCGTGGGGCATAGGAACATCTGAAGTTGAACATACTCTTGCTACTCAAACTCTGATTCAAACAAAAGCTAAAAATATGTGCATTAAAATTACAGGCGAGGTTGTGGATGGCGTAACTGCAAAAGACATAATATTAGCAATTATAAAAAAAATAGGAACTGCAGGTGGAACAGGTTATGTGATTGAATATACAGGTGACGTAATTAAAAATTTATCAATGGAAGGCAGAATGACGGTTTGCAACATGTCTATTGAGGCAGGCGCAAGAGCTGGTTTAATCAGTCCTGATGAAAAAACTTGGGAATATTTAAAGGGCAGACCACTTGCTCCTTCTGGTGAAGAGTTTGAAACGGCGATTAAGTATTGGCAATCACTTGCTACTGATGAAGGCGCACAATATGACGAAATCGTAGAAATAAAAGCAGACGAAATTATTCCTCAAGTAACTTGGGGGACAAGTCCGGAAGATGTTGTTTCAATTGACGGCTACGTTCCTGATCCAAAAAATGCAAGTAGTGATGAAAAAAAGAGATCTATTGAAAGAGCGCTTGATTATATGGGTCTCGAACCTAATACACCAATTAATGAAATTGAAGTAAATAAAGTTTTTATTGGATCTTGCACAAATGGACGAATAGAAGATCTAAGGGCTGTCTCTAAAATTGCAAAAGGTCGCAAAGTTGAAAAAAATGTTCATGCAATGATTGTCCCAGGTTCAGGACTTGTGAAAGAACAGGCAGAAAAGGAAGGCTTAGATAAAATATTTATAGAAGCAGGGTTCGATTGGAGAGATCCAGGATGTTCAATGTGTTTAGCCATGAATGCAGATAAATTAAAACCTCAAGAAAGATGCGCATCAACTTCAAATAGAAATTTTGAAGGAAGACAAGGAAGAGGTGGTCGAACGCACTTAATGAGTCCACAAATGGCTGCTGCTGCAGCTATCAAAGGTAAATTAACTGATTTTAGAGATCTATAATGGAGAAATTTAACAAACTAACTGGCAATGCAATTCCTATACGGATAACTAATGTTGATACAGATATGATAATCCCAAAACAGTTTTTGAAAACAATTAAAAGAACTGGTCTTGGAGAATATTTATTTTTTGAGTTAAAGTTTGATCAAGACGGTAACAAAATAGATTCTTTTGCACTCAATCAAGATCAGTACAATGGGGCAAGTATCTTAATAGCGGGTAAAAATTTTGGTTGCGGCTCTTCTCGCGAACATGCTCCTTGGTCAATTGCTGACTATGGCATTAAATGTATAATTGCACCAAGTTATGCTGATATATTTTATAATAATTGCTTCAAAAACGGTATTTTACCTATAATTCTTGACGAAGAAACAGTAGCTAAATTACAGGACACAGCTGAGAATACATTGAATTTCAACATTGATCTAGAAAAGCAGAACATAACTTATTTAGAAAACAATGAACAAAAAGAAATAACATTCGAAATCGATCCTGTTAAGAAGAAATGTTTAATTGAAGGACTCGATGACATTGGTCTAACTTTAAATAAATCAAGTTCGATTTCAGATTTTGAAAATAATCAAGCAAAAGAAACTCCTTGGTTATATGGAAGTAAAATAATATGAGTAAATTATACAAATTATTAATTTTGTCTGGAGATGGTATTGGCCCAGAAGTAATGGATGAAGTTATTAAAGTTGCTAAATGTGTTGAAGAAAATAGTAATGTTGCATTTGAAATACAAAAAGATGATATTGGGGGAGCGGCTTATGATCGATATGGTGTCCCCTTATCAGGTGAAACATTAGATAAGGCAAAAGATTCTCATGCCGTCTTACTTGGTGCTGTTGGAGGAGAAAAGTGGGATAATCTTGATTTTTCTTTAAGGCCTGAGCAAGGGCTTTTAAGCATCAGAAAAGAGATGGATCTATTTGCTAATTTAAGACCTGCTTTATGTTTTGAGTCAATGGTTGATGCATCATCTTTAAAATCTGAACTTGTTTCTGGTTTAGACATCCTAATTGTCAGAGAACTTACAGGCGGTATTTACTTTGGAGAGCCAAGAGGTATCGAAGAAAAAAGTGATGGAACTAGAGTTGGAATTAATACTCAGTCATACAGTACAGAAGAAATAAGAAGAGTTGCGAGAATAGCCTTTGAACTGGCAAGCAAAAGAGACAACAAGGTAACTTCATGTGAAAAATCAAATGTTATGGAGTCGGGCATTTTATGGAGAGAAGAAGTGTCTTACGTTCATAAAAATGAATATCCAAATGTTGAACTCTCACACATGTATGCGGATAATTGTGCTATGCAACTTGTAAGAAATCCAAAACAATTTGACGTAATTGTTACAGATAATTTATTTGGTGATATTCTGTCTGATGAAGCCGCTATGTTAACAGGATCTTTAGGTATGCTGCCTTCAGCTTCATTGGGCGCATTTGATTCAAATAACTTTAGAAAATCTCTTTATGAACCCGTTCACGGATCAGCACCTGATATTGCCGGTAAAGGAATAGCAAATCCTATTGCGTCAATCTTAAGCTTTGCAATGTGCCTTAAATATTCATTTAATATGGATAAGGAATCTGATCTCATCAATCAATCTGTTAATAAAGTACTTTCAGATGGCTATAAGACAGCCGACTTAATAGGTGATGATAATAAAAATCTGTCGACAGTTGAAATGGGAGACAAAATTATTGATCAATTAAAACAGAATTTTTAATTTATGAGCTTAAATATCGCAATAGTTGGAGCAACTGGAAATGTCGGTCGAGAGATGCTTAACATACTTTCAGATAGAAAGTACGACTCATCTAATATTTTTCCTGTTGCCTCAAGTAAAAGTGAGGGAGCTAAAGTTGAATTTGGAGACAAGGAGCTTACAGTCGAAGCAATTGATAAATTTGATCCTGCAAAAGTCGATCTAGCACTATTTTCCGCAGGAGCGAGCGTATCAAAAGAATGGGCACCTAAGTTTGCTGAAAAAAATTGTATTGTTATCGATAATTCAAGTCAATTTAGAATGGATAAAGATATTCCACTAATCGTTCCTGAAGTAAATCCTGAAGCTATAAAAGATTATAAAATAAAAAATATTATTGCTAACCCTAATTGTTCAACAATACAACTAGTCGTAGCATTAAAGCCATTGCATGAAATTTCAAAAATAAAAAAGGTGATTGTATCAACCTATCAATCTGTTTCAGGTGCAGGCAAAGCTGGTATGGATGAGTTGTTCGACCAGACAAAAAATATGTTTTCTGACGAAATAAAAGACTACATAAAGTTTACAAAACCAATTGCATTTAATGTTATTCCACACATTGATAAATTTATGGATGATGGTTATACAAAAGAAGAACTTAAGATGGATCAAGAAACAAAAAAGATTTTATCTAATGAAATAAGTTTTAGTGCGACTTGTGTGAGAGTACCGGTCTTTATTGGTCATTCGGAGGCAGTTAATATAGAATTTCACGAAAAAGTTTCTGTAGAACAAGCTAGAGATGCCATTAAAAATGCACCAGGTTGTAAATTATTAGATGAACGTGAAGATGGGGGTTACGTAACACCAAAGGAATGCGCTGGCAATGATGATACTTATGTTTCAAGAATTAGAGAGGATACTTCAACTAAAAATGGTTTATCAATTTGGGTAGTATCTGATAATTTGAGGAAAGGCGCAGCCTTAAACACAATTCAAATTGCTGAAATGCTTATAGAGGATCATTTAAAATAATGAGAAAAAATGTAAGAAAACCAAGAAGAAGCGTGCTTTATGTTCCAGGCTCTAATGCCAAGGCATTAAAGAAGAGCAGTACGTTGGATGTAGACGCATTGATTTACGACTTAGAGGATTCAGTAGCATTAAGTGCAAAAGAAGATGCAAGAAAAGCCATTGTAAATATTCTCAATTCGGGAGTGAATAAAAACAAAGAGCAAGTAATTAGAATTAATAACTTAGACTCAGAAGAGGGACAGAAAGATTTAAAGATTTTAGAGGAGTGTTCTCCAGATGCAATATTGGTACCAAAGGTTAATGAGGCTAAAGATATACAGGATTGCGAAAAATATATTAGTAAAAAGGAAATAAAAATATGGGTAATGATGGAGACTGCACTTTCCATAGTAAATGCATATGACATCGCTAAAGCATCAAAACATTTAAAATGTTTTGTTATGGGAACTAATGATCTTTCAACGGAACTTGGACTTGAAGACGAATTAAAAAGAACTGCTTTAGTAACAAGTTTTGAAAAATGCATGATGGCCTCTAAAGCATTTAAATTATCAATACTAGATGGAGTATTTAACGATATTAGAGATTCAAAAGGTTTTGAGGAAGAATGTACTTATAGTCATGGTTTGGGTTTTGATGGCAAAACACTTATTCACCCTGGGCAAATTCAAATATGCAACAAAATTTTTACTCCTACCGTAGAACAACTTGATAAAGCCAAAAGAATTGTAGCTGCGTTTGAAGAAGCGCGGAAAAAAGATCCTAATATTGGCGTAATAACTTTTGAGGATAGTCAAATAGAAGAACTTCATGTTGCCCATGCAAAAAGAGTTATAGAAGCAGAATCACTGGTCAATAAAGTTGAGGAAGACTCTCATATTGAGGAGTCTATGACTTCAACGAGTAAATACAAAATTGGTAATTTTTTTGAAGACTTTAAGATGGGTCAAAAAATTATTCATGCAACACCTAGAACAATTACTTCAGGAGACTGTGCATTATATACTGCTCTTTATGGCTCTAGGTATGCCTTACATTCATCAAAAGAGTTTGCAAAAAAGATGTCTCTAGATGAATCCCCAGTTGATGATTTTCTTTTATTCAATATCGCGTTTGGAAAAACTGTTCCAGATATTTCATTAAATGCAATTGCCAATCTAGGGTATGCTGAATGTAAATTTCTCAAACCTGCATATCCAGGTGATACAATTCATTCAACCTCAGAGGTTATAGGCATTAAAGAAAATTCGAGCGGAGATAACGGGGTTGTATATGTTCATTCAATTGGATCCAATCAGCATGGTGAGTCTGTAATCGATTATAAAAGATGGGTTATGGTAAGAAAGAAAAATAAAAAACTTAAAAAAGTCGATCCTTCAATTCCTGATTTAAGTAAAGAAGTATCAAATAGGGATATAATATCCATTGCACAAAATTATAATTTTGATGTTTCGAATTTTGACTATTCAGCGTCTGGATCTGCTCTTTGTTACGAAGATTATAATGTTAATGAAAAAATTAATCACATCGATGGAATGACTGTTGAAGAAGCAGAACACATGATGGCAACTAAACTATATCAGAACAATGCAAAAGTTCATTTTAATCATTTTGTCGAAAAAGGTGGAAGGTTTGGAAAACGAATTGTTTATGGTGGCCATGTAATTAGCTTAACAAGAGCTCTTACATTTAATGGCTTGTCGAATGCTTTTAAAATAATTGCAATAAATGGAGGCACTCATGCATCACCATGCTTTGCGGGAACAACAGTTTTTGCATGGAGCACTATTTTAGACAAGATTGAAGTCTCTGATAATCTTGGAGCATTGCGTATAAGAAGTAATGGAATTGGAGATGCTCAGGCTTATCAGTTTCAACATCAGGACGCAAATAATAGATTTGATCCTTCAGTACTTTTAAGTCTAGATTATTGGGCATTAATACCAAGGAAAAATTAATTTACTGTCGTTTAAATCTATTCTTTTTGATATAAATAGGTGATTAATAATGAGTAATCCACTTTCACCTCACCTTCAAGTCTATAGATGGCAAATTACTTCTGTCTTATCAATTCTTCATAGAATTACAGGAGTTGTTTCATCAGTGGGATCATTAATAATAATATTTTTACTATTTGCTGTTGGTAGTGGTGAAGATTTTTATGAGTCAGCAATCAACGTAGCCAATAATTTATTTGTTAGAACAATTCTTATTGGTCTAACATTTTCATATTTATTTTATTTTTTAAATTGCATCAGACATCTGTTTTGGGACTCAGGGTATGGATTGGACCTAAATACTGCCAAATTGACAGGGTGGCTAACGGTCTCTCTTACAGTTATTCTTACGGTAATTTTCTGGATGATGGTTATGGGCATATTATAATTATGGGATCTGCAAAAAATGCTTGGAAAATTCATAGATTAACTACCATTTTACTAATCCCACTCATCATATATCTATTTTTGAGAATAATTCATTTCTCTGGTGAACCTTATGAGCTGATATTGGAAGAATTAAGAAGTTTGTGGTCAATTTTATTTATATTGATATTTACCGTTTTAGGGCTAATTCATATGAGAATAGGAGTAAATGAGATACTAGAAGATTACATTCATGACGAACCTGCTAAAAAAATAATTAATTTTTTAATATCGTCCTTTTTTATACTTATTTTAATCTTTGTATGTTTATCAATGTGGTTAATTTTAATATTTTAATATGAGTTACGAAATTGAATATCACGACTACGATGTAGTTGTTGTAGGAGCTGGAGGTTCAGGATTAAGAGCTACAGTTGGCGCTGTAGAGAATGGATATAAGACAGCTTGTATCTCTAAAGTTTTTCCCACAAGAAGTCATACAGTTGCTGCACAGGGTGGAATATCAGCTGCGTTAGGTAATATGGGAGAAGATGATTGGCGATGGCATATGTATGATACGGTTAAAGGCTCTGATTGGCTTGGAGATCAGGATGCGATTGAATACTTATGTAAGAACGCCCCTAAGGCAGTTTTAGAGTTAGAAAATTATGGTGTGCCATTTAGTCGAACAGAAGATGGTAAAATATATCAGCGGGCTTTTGGCGGCATGACAAAAAATTATGGTGACGGAACTGCACAAAGAACATGCGCTGCAGCAGATAGAACTGGCCATGCGATTATTCATACTCTTTATGGGCAATCATTAAAACACGATGTGGATTATTATATAGAGTACTTCGTTTTAGATTTGCTTATGGTTGAAGGAGAATGCAGAGGTGTTGTTGCCTGGTGTTTAGAGGACGGCAAGCTTCATGTATTTAACTCAAAACAAACCGTGTTAGCTTCAGGTGGGTATGGAAGAGTTTATTTCTCTGCTACATCTGCTCATACATGTACAGGAGATGGAAATGCAATGGTATTAAGAGCGGGACTTCCGTTGCAAGATATGGAATTTGTTCAATTTCATCCTACGGGAATTTATGGTGTTGGCTGTTTGATAACTGAGGGAGCCAGAGGTGAAGGTGGATACCTAGTAAATAGTGAGGGAGAAAGGTTTATGGAAAGGTATGCTCCATCGGCAAAGGATTTAGCTTCAAGAGATGTTGTGTCACGATCTATTACCAAAGAAATTATTGATGGAAGAGGTGTGGGAAAGGATAAAGATCACATGTATCTTCATCTAGACCATATTGACTCCAATATTCTTGAAGAAAGACTACCAGGGATATCAGAGTCTGCAAAAGTCTTTGCTGGAGTGGATGTAACTAAAGACCCGATACCCATTATTCCGACAGTACATTATAACATGGGTGGAATACCAACTAACTTCCACGGCGAAGTTATGAATCTTGTCAAAGGCGACGAAACAGTCGTACCTGGTCTAATGGCCGTTGGAGAGTCAGCTTGTGTGAGCGTTCATGGTGCAAACAGATTAGGATCTAATTCTCTAATCGACCTTGTTGTCTTTGGAAAAGCAGCAGCTGATAGAATTGATGATATTGTTCCTAAGGGGGAGAAAAATAAAGATATTCCTAAATCAGTCATTGATGATGTAATAGCAAGGTTTGATGCTACCAGAAATTCTGACGGCGATGTTACAACAGCTGAACTGAGATCTCAAATGCAAAAAGTTATGCAAAAACATTGTGCAGTATTCAGAGATGATGAAATTATGTCAGAAGGAAAAAAACTCATAGAAGAAACTTGGTTAGATAGTGAAAACTTAAAGATAAAAGATAAGTCACTTGTCTGGAATACAGATTTATTAGAATCGTTAGAGTATAAAAATCTTATTGCCCAAGCTGTGGTCACCATGAATTCTGCTCATAATAGGAAAGAAAGCAGAGGTGCTCATGCTCGAGAAGACTTTAAGGAAAGAGACGATAAAAACTGGATGAAACATACACTATCCTGGCTTGATGATGAAAAATGTAAGTTGGAATACAGATCAGTTCATGAATATACCCTTTCAAATGAGGTTAAATACATAGAACCCAAAGCAAGAGTTTATTAATGGTTCAATTCAACCTTCCAGACAACTCAAAACTCACTGACGGTGATTATTATAAATTAGAAGCTAAAAATAAAAGTATTAAAAAATTTAAAATCTACAGATGGTCTCCTGAGGATGATAAAAATCCAAGAATGGATACCTATGAAGTTGATATAGATGATTGTGGCCCAATGGTACTAGATGCCGTTATGAAGATTAAAAATGAAGTTGATACTTCTTTAACATTTAGAAGGTCTTGTAGAGAGGGAATTTGTGGCTCATGTGCTATGAATATTGATGGCACGAATACACTTGCGTGTACCAAAGCGATAGCTGATGTAAAAGGCGACATTAGAATTTATCCTTTACCACACATGCCGGTCATTAAAGATTTGGTAACAAATCTTAAAAATCTTTATAAGCAACTTAAGTCCATTAAGCCATGGCTAATAAAACAAAAACAAGAAGCAACTGATACTGAAAATATTCAATCAAGAAATGATCGTGAAAAGCTTGATGGATTGTATGAATGTATATTGTGTGCTTGTTGTTCTACATCATGCCCTAGTTATTGGTGGAACAGTGATAAGTATTTAGGACCGGCTGTTTTATTGCAATCATATAGATGGTTGCAAGATAGTCGTGATGAAGAAAGAAAAGAAAGACTTAAAGAGCTTGATGATACTTTTAAGGTATATAGATGCCATACTATTATGAATTGTACTCAAGCATGTCCAAAAGGCTTAAACCCTGCAAAAGCAATTGCAGGCATCAAGCAAATGATTGCACAACAGTAATTTTCCTAACTCTTTAATTAAAAATCTGGTCCATCAATTTTGAATGAATAAGATGATGGGCAACTATTAATTAGGGGAATTAATGAAAAAAGAATATCGCGTTGCCCATCAATGAAAAGATTTATAGTACCCTTTTCACTCAATTGAACCTAAATACGACTGCCAAATTGACAAATTCAGCTACTAATATTTCTTTTCAATTTTTACGATGAAACTCCCTTTATGCCAGCTATTCTCTATGTACCTAATTTGATGATTATTCTCTGCCCAATGAGGAAACTCTTTTTTAATTTGTCCACTATTGCCGGTAACGATTTCAACCTTAGAAATACTGTCTTCATAAGCACTATAAATAAAATCTGTAAACTCTTGATAAGCTTCTTCTAATGTAAAACCGTGGAGATCAAGTTTTCTCATAATTTTTCAAACATTGCTATTAGCTTTAATTAATTTACAATAATTCATGTATGAAGAATACTTATACTAAACCTAACTTAAAAACTAAATATTTTGAAGATTTATTCAACTCACTTCCATCAATGGATAATAAATCAGTTGCAATAACAGGTACAACTTCAGGATTAGGATTTTATGCAGCTGAGTCAATTGCAAAGCTTGGTGCGCGAGTATTATTGCTGAATCGTCCATCAGATAGAGCTGAAACATCTTATGCTTTGCTAAATGACAGCTGCTCTAATGGCGATCTTCATAAAGTAGATTGTGATCTACAAAGCTTTGAATCAGTAAAATCGGCATCATCAAAAATAAGTGAAATTTGTACAGATGGCCTCGATGTCTTGTGTAATAATGCGGGCGTTATGGCGCTTAAAGACAAAGCTACAATTGATGGTTTTGATGTGCAGATGCAAACAAATCATCTTTCCCATTTTCTTCTTACTAAGTTATGTATGCCATTATTAGATAAAGCATCACAATTAAGAAATGAAGCAAGAATTGTCAATCATTCAAGTATTGCACGTACTCAAGCTAAAAAATTAAAAGAAAAATTTTTTGAAAAAAAAGGTGGTAACTTAGGTGGAGATAAAGGCAGTATGATATTTGGTACCGGTCGTTGGGAACGTTATGCTCAAACAAAACTTGCTAATGCTGCGTTTACTGCGTGTCTGCATGAGAAATTAAAGAATAAAAATCCAAAGATTAAAGCAATGGTCGCACATCCTGGTCTTGCAGAAAGTGATTTACAATCTACTACTGTTGAAGACGGCGGCTTGGGAAGTCTTTTCACAAAATATATGATGAAGTTTGGTCAGTCTGAAAAGGACGGAACCTTAGGATTATTAAGGTGTATTGCTGATCCTAAAATTAATTCAGGATCAATTGTTGGGCCTGGTTTAAAAGGAGCTAAGGGTAAAGCAAAGTCATTTCCACTTGAGTCTTTTTACGACAATGATGAGGTTAAGAAACTACTATGGACTAAAAGCTGCGAGGCTATTGGTGAAAATTTTGAAATATAGGAATGTTTAATGAAAGTAATTAATCAGTTTATTAATGGTAAAGAACATATTAGTAAATCTAAACGGTTTGGCGATGTATTTAATCCTGCGAATGGAGAAAAAACAAAAAAAGTCTCATTTGCTAATTCAGAGGATGTAAAGCTTGCAATAGAATGTGCAGTTGAAGCTGGAAAAAAATGGGCCGCAACGCCACCCCTAACAAGGTCAAGAGTATTTTTTAGATTCAAAGATTTAATTTTGCGAGACATGGATAAGCTTGCACTAGAGCTGACTTCTGAACACGGTAAAATTTTATCGGACTCAGCGGGTTCAATTACTCGAGGCATGGAAGTT
This sequence comes from Pelagibacterales bacterium SAG-MED32, assembly GCA_014653725.1. Classification (GTDB taxonomy): domain Bacteria; phylum Pseudomonadota; class Alphaproteobacteria; order Pelagibacterales; family AG-422-B15; genus CACNXQ01. The sequence goes on from JACWEC010000003.1 coordinate 15,494, forward strand.
GTAGAGTTTGCTTGTGGTATTCCACATTTATTAAAGGGTGAATACTCTGAAAATGTAGGAACCGATATTGATAGTTGGAGCATGAGACAGCCATTGGGCGTAAGTGTTGGTATCTCTCCATTCAATTTCCCAGCTATGGTTCCAATGTGGATGTTTGTCATTTCGATAGCGTGTGGCAATTCATTTATTCTAAAGCCAAGTGAAAAAGACCCAACTGTTCCTTATATGATGGCTGAATTGTTAAAAGAAGCTGGACTCCCAGACGGAGTATTCAATGTGATCAACGGAGATAAAGAAGCAGTTGATTTATTAATAACCGATCCAGCTGTAGATTCAGTAAGCTTTGTAGGATCAACTCCAGTAGCTGAATACATTTACCATACGTCTTCCAAGCACAATAAAAGAGTCCAGTCCTTGGGTGGCGCTAAAAATCATATGGTTGTTATGCCTGATGCTGATCTTAATCAAGTTGTTGATGGGTTAATTGGTGCAGGATATGGTTCAGCTGGTGAGAGATGTATGGCTCTATCAGTCGCCGTTGCTGTTGGTGATGTGGGTGATAAACTAATTGAAAAATTAACCCCACGCGTTCAGAACTTAAAGGTAGGTCCTGGAACTGATCCAGAGGTTGAAATGGGTCCACTAATAAGCGATGTCCATCTTGCAAAAGTTAAAAGCTATGTTGACGAAGGAGTATCTGAAGGAGCCGAATTAATTGTTGATGGAAGATCGATTTCACTTCAAGGTTATGAAAATGGATATTTTATAGGTGGCTGTTTATTTGATCATGTTAAAGAGGACATGAAGATATATAGAGAAGAAATATTTGGTCCTGTTCTCTCAGTTGTACGTCAACCAACATTTAATGATGCTTTAAAAATGGTTAATGATCACGAATTTGGAAACGGTACCACTATTTATACTCGAGATGGAGATACTGCTCGTGCATTTTCTAATCAATGTAAGATCGGCATGGTAGGAGTTAATGTACCCATACCAGTTCCAATGGCTTTTCACAGTTTTGGCGGATGGAAAAGATCGTTATTTGGTGATCACGCAATGCACGGCATGGATGGAGTAAGGTTTTTTACTCGACTGAAAACAGTTACTTCAAGATGGCCTACTGGCATGAGAGAAGGTGCGGAATTTACAATTCCAACGATGAAATAATTTAGATTCTTAGCTTGATTTTAATCTCTATCTAGTTAGTTTACGGATTGTAAATATTCTCAGATGAAAAATAAAAAAATATCACTTATTGGAGCTGGTCAAATTGGGGGCACTTTAGCCCATCTTGCGGCGATGAAAGAATTAGGCGATGTTGTTCTTTTTGATTTAATGGCTGGTCTAGCTAAAGGTAAAGCATTAGATATTTCACAGTCATCTGCGATTGATGGTTTTAATGTTTCCTTATCAGGAACAGATAACTACGAAGATACGCGAGACTCTGATGTCATAATCATTACCGCTGGTGTGCCAAGAAAACCAGGGATGACAAGAGATGATCTCTTAGGTACCAACTTGAAAATCATTAAACAAGTTGCTGAGGGTATTAAATCTACGTCACCCAACGCTTTTGTGATTTGCATTACAAATCCATTAGATGTTATCGTAATGGCGCTACAAAAATATTCTGGCTTACCGAAAAATAAAGTGATTGGTATGGCGGGCGTGCTTGATACTTCAAGATTTAAATATTTCTTATCACAAGAGCTTAATGTACCTATAAGTGAGGTAGACTCATTTGTTTTAGGTGGACATGGTGACACCATGGTTCCCGTTCCTAATAGAACATCAGTTAGTGGTAAGCCCTTGATGGATTTGGTAAACCAAGGTCAAATATCCCAATCGAGACTTGATGAAATTATTGACAGAACACGGAAAGGTGGAGCTGAAGTAGTAAAATTGTTAGAAGTTGGATCGGCATTTTATGGTCCTGCAGCATCTGGAATTGAAATGGCTGACTCATATCTAAATGATAAAAAGAAAACTCTGCCGTGTGCTGCACATTTAAATGGGGAATACGGGGTTACTGATCTTTATGTTGGTGTTCCGGTTATAATTGGATCAGGAGGAATTGAACAAGTTGTTGAATTAGACCTAGATGCTGAAGAAAAAAAACATTTTGATACTTCAATAGAAGCTGTGAGTGAATTATTTGATGCAGCTAAAAATATAGATCCCTCATTAAAGTAATTATGAACATTCACGAATATCAAGCTAAAGATTTGTTTAGAAGTTATAACATCCCTGTTTCATCAGGCTCTGTAGCATATAGCGCAGATGAAATTGAAAGAGCTGTAAATGAAGTTGAGGGTCCAGTTTGGGTGGTTAAGGCTCAAATACATGCAGGTGGAAGAGGAAAAGGTGGAGGCGTCAAAGTTGTTTCATCTAAAGAAGATGCCCTAAACGAAGCGAATAAAATGTATGGAATGAATTTAGTTACACCTCAAACTGGAGCATCAGGTAAACAGGTTAATCGAATTTATATTGAAAATGGTTCTGATATAGAAAAAGAATTATATCTTTCATGTCTACTAGACCGATCAACGAGTAAAGTTGCATTTATAGTTTCTAAAATGGGAGGCATGGATATTGAAGCTGTCGCCGCAGATACACCTGAAAATATTACTACAGTTCAAATTGAACCATCAATAGGTGTTACAAATAATGACATTGAAATTATTCAAAAGGCTTTTGAAATAGGAGATGATTTGAATAATCAATTGTCAGACTTGATTAAAAATATGTACCTATTTTTTCTTGAAAAAGATGCAAGCCTTGTTGAGGTTAATCCTCTGATAGTGACAAATACAAACAAACTTTTATGTTTAGACGCTAAAGTAAACTTTGATGATAATGCAATTTATAGACACCCCGAAATTGAAGAACTAAGAGATGAAAATGAAGAAGATGAATATGAAAGAGAAGCAGCAAAATATGACCTTGCCTATATTAAATTGGATGGAAATATAGGATGTATGGTTAATGGAGCTGGACTTGCAATGGCCAGCCTAGATATTATCAAAATGTATGGCGGTGAACCTGCAAATTTCTTAGATGTTGGCGGGGGTGCGTCAAAAGAAAAAGTCTCGAGTGCTTTTAAAATCATCCTTTCAGACCAGGGTGTTAAAGGGATTCTCGTTAACATTTTTGGCGGCATCATGAGATGCGATGTTATTGCTGAGGGAATTGTTTCTGCTGCAAAGGAATTAAAAATTTCTGTTCCTCTTGTTGTTAGATTAGAAGGTACTAACGTGGATCAAGGAAAGAAGATTCTTGAAAATTCAGGAATAGAAATCATTTCTGCAAACGACCTTGATGATGCTGCAAAAAAAATAGTTAAGCTTGTTTAATGTCTGTAATAGTTAATAAAGATACAAGAGTTATTTGCCAGGGGTTTACTGGAGCGCAAGGAACATTTCATTCTGAGCAGGCTATCAAATATGGAACCAATATGGTTGGAGGTGTGACACCTAAAAAGGGTGGATCTATGCATCTTGAACTTCCAGTTTTTGATACAGTAAAAGAAGCAAAAGAAAAAACTAATGCCAATGCTACAGTTATTTATGTTCCACCCCCTTATGCGGCAAATGCGATCATTGAAGCAATTGATAGTGAGATTGAATTAATTGTTTGTATTACAGAAGGTATTCCCGTGATGGATATGATGAAAGTTAAAGATAAATTAAGTTCTTCATCTTCAAGATTAATTGGTCCTAACTGTCCAGGAATAATCACGCCCGATGAGTGTAAAATAGGCATCATGCCAGCTCACATTCATAAAAAAGGTAATGTAGGCATTGTCTCGCGTTCAGGAACTCTCACTTATGAGGCTGTATATCAAACAACAGTAGCAGGCTTGGGCCAATCTACATGTATTGGCATAGGAGGAGATCCAATAAATGGCACTAATTTTATTGATTGTTTAGATTTATTTCTTTCTGATCCAGAAACTGAGTCAATAATTATGATTGGCGAAATTGGAGGATCAGCAGAAGAGGAAGCCGCTGAATTTTTAAAGAAACAAACTACAAAAAAACCTACGGTGGGCTTTATTGCTGGGACTTCAGCTCCACCAGGTAGAAGAATGGGGCATGCTGGTGCAATTGTTTCTGGTGGTAAAGGCGGAGCAGACGACAAAATTGAAGCAATGAAAGAAGCTGGCATTAAAATTTCAAATTCTCCAGCTGCATTAGGGTCGACTTTACTTGAGGTATTGAAGAATCAAATCTAAAGTAATTTTACTCAATGGCTAAAACCTCAACAAATGATATTTTTGATAAAACCTCTTTCTTACATGGTTCAAATGCTGCCTACATTGAACAAATGTATGAAAAGTATCAAACCGATCCAAGCCAAATACCAGAAGATTGGCAAACATTCTTTTCAGGATTGTCAAAAAATTTAAATGAACAAAATATTTTAAGAGCTAGTTGGTCAAATAACGATTTTCCAACTGAAGAAGACCTAGCAATAAATATTAATAGTTCTTGGGAAAAAAAGTCCTATAAAGTAAATGAAGATATCAGTACAAATATTTCCTCAGACGAGTTAAAAGAACAAATATACGACTCAATCAGGGCGATAAGACTTATCAGAGCTTTTAGAGTGAATGGCCATTTAGCATCTAAACTTGATCCATTAGATTTAAAAGAAATTAAAAATTACCCTGAATTAGATTACAGAAATTTTGGTTTTGAAGAGAAAGACCTTAGTAAAGAAATATTTATTGATGGAAGTCTTGGGCTTAATTTCACAACATTAAATGAAATTATTAGTATTTTAAAGGAGACATACTGTGGATCAATAGGCGTAGAATTTGTTCACATTCAGGACGCAGATCAAAAACAATGGGTTCAAGAAAGAATAGAGGAAGTTAGAAATAAAACTCAATTTACTTCAAATGGAAAAAAAGCAATTTTCAAACGTTTGCTAGAAGCAGAAATGTTTGAGAAGTTCTTAGATAAAAAATTTATTGGCACAAAACGATTTGGACTAGTTGGCAGTGAGGCAACTGTTCCAGGGATTGAGCAAATAATCAAACAAAGTTGTTTATCTGGAATTGAAGATATTTATATAGGCACAGCTCACAGAGGAAGATTGACATTATTATCATCAGTTATGGAGGTACCTTTGAGGTCCATCATGGCAAAGTTTGAAGGAGGCGGCGAAGATCCCAACGAAATACTGGGATCGGGTGATGTTAAATATCATCTAGGCATTTCTAGTGACAGGGAATTTGATGATAAAAAGATTCATCTTTCGTTAACTCCGAATCCATCTCATCTTGAGGCAGTTGATCCTGTTGTTATGGGCAAGGTCAGAGCAGAGCAAACTTTACTTAAAGACAAAACCAATGACAAAGTTATGGGTCTCCTCATTCATGGTGATGCAGCTATGGCAGGTCAAGGAGTAGTCGCTGAAACATTTGCAATGTCACAATTAAGAGGTTTTCGAACTGGAGGAACAATTCATTTTGTAATCAATAACCAAATAGGTTTCACAACTGTACCCCATTATGGACGATCAGCTCCATATTGCACTGAAATTGCTAAGATTATTCAGGCACCTATATTTCACGTTAATGGAGATGATGTAGAGTCTGTAGTTCATGTTTGCAGGCTTGCTGTTGAGTTCAGGAATAAATTTAAGACGGATGTAGTTGTAGATATGTTTTGCTATCGTAGAGCTGGCCATAACGAAATGGATTTGCCAGAATTCACTCAACCATTAATGTACCAAAGAATCAAAGAGCATTCGACGACTTTAAACATATATCAGCAAAGATTGATCGATGAGGGTGTATTAACTTCGGAAGAGATTGATAATGAGATTTCTTTATATAATAAAAAGTTAAATGAAGAGCTAGCATCTGCAAAATCTTATAAACCTAATAAAGCTGACTGGCTTGAGGGTTCATGGAAAGGAATAAATGTTGCATCTATTGATGCTAGACGGGGACAAACGTCTATAACAGAAGATGAATTTAAAAAAATTGGAAAAGAAATTCATCAAATACCTAAAGAATTTAGTCCTCATAAAAGAATCAAAAAAATTTATGACGATCGCCTCAACAGTATTAATGAGGGAAAAGGAGTAGATTGGTCGACTGCTGAGTCTCTCGCGTTTGCATCACTATTGGCTGAAGGATATGGCGTAAGGCTCTCAGGACAAGACTCTGGTAGAGGAACTTTTAGTCAAAGACACTCTGTACTCTATGATCAAGTTAACGAAAATAGGTTTGTACCTCTGAGGCATTTTAGAAACGAACAGGGCTTCTTTGAAATCATCGATAGTTTTTTGTCTGAGTATGGAGTCCTTGGATTTGAATATGGCTATTCTCAAGTAGACCCTCGAACCTTAGTTCTGTGGGAAGGACAATTTGGTGATTTTGCAAATAATGCACAAACTATAATTGATCAGTTCATTACTACGGGTGAAAGAAAATGGTTAAGAATGTCGGGACTAACACTCTTGCTGCCTCATGGACATGAAGGCCAAGGTCCTGAACATACAAGTGGAAGATTAGAGAGATTCTTACAACTCTGTGCTGAAGATAATATTCAAGTAGTTAACTGCACTTCACCTGCAAATTACTTTCATGTTCTAAGAAGACAGTTGCTTAGGGATTTTCGTAAGCCGCTTGTGATAATGACTCCTAAATCAACGCTTAGACATAAAAAGAATGTTTCTGATATTGCTGAGTTTACAAACGGTTCAACTTTTCACCGTATTTTAAGAAAAGAACTTTCTAAAATTGAAAAATCTAAAGTTAATAGACTACTACTTTGCTCAGGAAAAATTTATTTTGAGTTAGATGATTATATTGAGAAGCGTAGATTAGAAAATATTCAAATTTTAAGGTTCGATCAATTGTATCCGTTCCCGTATGAAGCTTTAAAAGAAGAATTGCTAGAGTATCCTCAAGCTGAAATCTACTGGGTTCAAGAAGAACCTTCAAATATGGGCGCATTTCGCTTTGTAAAGCATAGAGTAGAGTCAGTTAACCAATCAATAACTGGTAAATATGAAGAACTCTTATTTATTGGAAGGAAAGCATCTGCTTCCCCTGCAACAGGAATAGCTAATCGACATGCTGAAAACCAATTAAATATTCTAAGACTAGCTACAGAGTCAGAAAGAAGCGAAATAAAAGACAATAAAGATGGGGTATCTCTCGTAAAGTTCAAACTGCCAATTGAATAATATTGTTAAAGTGTTAAATAATTAGTATGTCCGTAGATATAAAAGTACCATCTCTTGGTGAGAGTGTTGTAGAAGCAACTGTTGCTAAGTGGTATAAAAATGAGGGAGACAGCGTTACATTAGATGAACCACTGCTTGAGTTAGAAACGGACAAAGTGACTCTTGAAGTTCCTTCCCCTGCTTCTGGATTGATTGAAAAAATTTCATCGCCTGAAGGATCAACAGTCGAGGTAGGCGCATTATTGGGAGCCATCAATGATACTGCAGAAGTAAAAAAAGCACCTGAAAATTCTGAAAAAATAGTCACCACTAAAGAAGAAAAGCCTAAAGAAGAACCGGTGATGGAAAAGCCAGTTATACAAGAATCACGTATACCTTTAGACAATACTCCAAAAGAAATTCTTGAGAGTCAAGTCTCAAAACTATCACCTGCAGTTAGGAAAATTGCAGCAGAAAAAAATATTGATATTGCTCAAGTAGCTACTACTCGTTCAGATGGAAGGATTACAAAGGGTGATATTTTAGCTTCAAATAATAATGTTCAAGAACTTTCAACAAAGCCATCAATAAGTAAGGATCATGGCAGTAAAGAAGAAAGAGTGCCAATGTCTCGACTTAGACAAACTATAGCTAAACGACTCAAAGATGCACAAAATAATGCAGCTATGCTCACAACATTTAATGAAGTTGATATGGGCGAATTGATTAGAACTCGTAATGAGCATAAAGATACTTTTGAGTCAAAATACGGAATAAAATTAGGATTTATGTCTTTCTTCGTAAAAGCTTGTATCACAGCTCTCAAAGATATTCCTGAGGTTAATGCAGAAGTTGAAAATAATGATGTCATATATAAAAATTTTTATAATATCGGTGTTGCAGTAGGAACTGATCAAGGATTGGTTGTGCCTGTTATCAGAGATGCTGATCAAAAATCAATAGTAGAAATAGAGCAAGAGATTTTTAATTTAGGACAAAAAGCTCGAACTGGAAAATTAAGTATCGATGACATGCAAGGAGGTACATTTACAGTTTCGAATGGCGGCGTTTATGGATCTCTTATGTCTACACCTATTTTAAACCCCCCTCAATCAGGGATACTTGGCATGCACAAGATTGAGGAAAGGCCAATTGCGGTAAATGGCGATATCGTAATTAGGCCAATGATGTACCTTGCTCTATCTTACGATCATCGTATTGTGGACGGCAAAGGCGCAGTCACTTTTTTGGTTAGAGTTAAAGAAAGTTTAGAAGATCCTAATAGAATTCTACTAGGGGTATAGAATGGAAGAATTTGATATTACAGTTATAGGTAGCGGACCTGCAGGATATGTTTGTGCAATTAGAGCTGCACAGTTAGGCTACAATGTTTGTTGCATTGAAAAAGGTCAGACTTTAGGAGGAACATGCCTTAATATTGGCTGTATTCCATCAAAATCACTTCTTCACTCCTCACATTTATATGATCAGGCATCGGATCTAAAGAAGTTGGGAATCAATTTCGATAATGTTTCCTTTGATCTGAGTAAAATAATGGAAAAAAAATCAGAAAGTGTTGAATCGCTAACTAAAGGAGTTGAATTTTTGTTTAAAAAAAACAAAATCAATCGTAAGTCTGGGTTTGCAAAACTAAAGAATATTAATGAAATAGAAATTTTATCAGGTGAAAAATCAGAGACAATTAAATCTGCAAAAATAATTATTGCTACTGGATCTGAGGTATCTAGTCCTGATGGAGTAGTGATCGATGAAAAGGATATTTTATCATCTACTGGCGCATTAAGTCTGCAATCAGTTCCCAATCACTTAGTTGTCATTGGCGCAGGTTATATAGGCCTGGAAATGGGATCCGTTTGGTCACGACTTGGTTCTAAGGTAACAGTCATTGAATATGCAGATAGAATTCTTCCAGGAATGGATACAGAAGTATCAAGCAGTTTTCAGAAAATACTCATTAAACAGGGTTTTGACTTTAAACTTTCTACGGCATTAAGATCAGTAAGCAAAGAAGGTGATTCTTTATCTGTCTCAGTGGAAAACAAGGGGCAAACTATGGATATAGACTGTGACAAGGTTCTAATTTCTACGGGCAGAAGACCTTATACCTTTGGATTAAATCTTGAAGAATTGGGAGTTAAATTAAATGATAAAGGTTTTATAATTACTGATAATCATTTTAAAACTTCGATCGATAATATTTATGCAGTGGGCGATTGCAAATTAGGTCCAATGCTTGCCCATAAAGCATCCGAAGAAGGAACTGCCGTTGCAGAGATTATTGATGGGCAGGCAGGACATGTCAATTATAGTGCAATTCCATCAGTAATATATACAGCCCCAGAAGTTGCTTCAGTAGGCAAAACAGAAGATGAATTAAAGGCTGCGGGCATTACCTATAAAGTCGGTAAATTTCCTTTTACTGCAAATGCAAAAGCAAAAGTAATGAATGATACAGGTGGATTTGTAAAAATTTTATCCGACAATAAAACCGATGAAGTATTGGGTGTTCATATAATTGGTGCTGACGCAGGCAATATGATAGGTGAGCTTACGGTTGCTATGGAATTTGGAGCATCGGCTGAAGATATAGCCAGAACGTGCCATGCTCATCCAACATTAACTGAGTCAATAAAAGAAGCGGCTCTTAATGTAGAAAATCAAGCTATACATATTTAGTCTCTTTCTGCTTTAAAATTCTTATAAGTAAATACAACCAAACTGCTATTCCAATGTGATACAAGTGCCAGCTAGTAGAAGCGTCAAACAGCTCCATTCTTCTTAATATTAAGTTTATAATGATGAGTGAAAAAAAAATACCCGAGACAATTCTCATCAAGGCACGCTCTCTCGAAATAAGTATCGAAAAAATAGCACCTATTATTAACCAAGATGCAGCCACCAGGATTATCAAATTTTTTGCCTGAAGAAGTATAAATAGACTAAAAATAATTGCGATTAGAAGAACTAGATAAATGATTTTATTATTAAGAAGATTACTTCTTTTCATTATTTCAATAACAATCAGAGGAATACCAAACAATAGAGATATTGCAGATAAAAGTTGATGAAAAGATTTTAATTCATTTTGATAATTTATTCCAAATCTTATAGATGCCATTAGTGCTGCACAGCTGATCAAAAATACGCCAGCAAAAATATAAAATTGTCTTGCTTTAAAGAATACAGTTAGAGTGTAAACACTAACCAGAACGATCAATATTTCAGATAAGGCATAATGCGCTGGAAGCATTAAGTATTTTTTATTACGTTGTAGTAATCTTCTTTTATCTCCGTTGATGTTTTTCTTGTTCCATCGTGAGACCATCCAGGAGGGCCACAAAGATACATAAATCTATCTTTTAAAGTTATGCCACGCATTGTTATATCCTTGAAAATATTTGCATATTCTTCAAATAGGATTCTTAAGGGGTTTAATGATGTCATTGGAACTACCAATCCATAATCACAAGGTTCTTTTGGATCTTCAGGAACGAATGTGCCAAACATTCTATCCCAAATCATTAGCGTTCCAGCATAATTTGAATCTAGATATTTTGGATTCCTGGCATGATGAACTCTATGGTGAGATGGAGTATTAAATAGATATTCATACCATCTTGGAAGTTTATGTATTGTTTGAGTGTGACACAAATATTGATAATAACCATTTATAAAAACACAAAATAAAACCATCACAGGATCAAATCCAATAATTACCAGTGGCAATTTTAGCATACGTGTTCCTGTGAAATGTTTTGTAAACGGTTGTCTCGCACCTACATCAATTCCCATTCTTTCAGAAGAGTGGTGCGTTCGATGTAAACCCCATCCCCATCGCCATCTATGACAAATTCTGTGATGTAAATAAAAAGTTAAGTCATCAAGTATAAAACAAAGTACTAAAGCACTTAATGTGAATGGAAATGTATAAATTTGAAATTCCTTGGCCCAAAATAAAGCCCCAAGTGTAATGAAAGCAAATATTCCATTAATAGGGTAACTCAAAGTTCCCATTGTCATGTTTAATATCCACTCTTTAAAATCATTTTTTCCTTTTAATTTAAAAAAATAAATTGCGAGCGACTCAACAACAGCTATTCCGACAAGTATTGGAACAAGTAGCCAGAAAAGTTCTAGAGCAGAGTACTGAAATAGGAAATCAACTGACATTTTTAAAACTTTCTAACATTCCTTGCATCATTTTGTGTATTAAATTTACGCCCTGAAGCGGCCTTATAAATACCTTAAATTCAGTAATTAATCCATCATTATTCCAGGTAATTAGGTCAATTCCATTGATATCAGTATCATCAATTGTTAGCGAAAACTCTAAGCTTGCAGAGTTTTCACCGATCATTTCTTTTTCATATTTAAAACTTGAGGCATTAAATACTTCTGAGGCTGCAATCAAATATTTCAAAGTTATATCTTTTCCTTTTTGAGGAGTATAGACGACAGGTGAATAGAAAATTGCATCATCGTGCAGGATTTCTGTAAGAGTGTTATAATCTCTTAGCTTCACTACATCATGCCATTTTTGAATTGGATTATTCATCTAGTGCTTAATATATAATTTATTTACTTCTTAGCAAGAGGATGGGTTTTTGAGTAAGCGTCATATAGCTTTTCTGTTTCGACCTTTGTATATTTTTGAGTAGTTGACAAGCTGCTATGTCCCAGTAATTCTTGTATTGTTCTTAAATCTCCACCAGAATCAAGCAGATGGGTGGCGAAGCTGTGCCTGAGCGCATGAGGAGTAGCAGTTTCAGGAAGAGATAAATTGTGTCTAATCTTTTCTAAGACATATTGTATTATTCTGGGACTAAGGCGGTCCAATCTTTTGCCAACAAACAAGGGATCATCTTTCATAAAATTTTTAGGACACTCGTGTATATAATTTTCGATATCATTTTTTACATAGTCCATTAACGGTACCATGCGTTCCTTATTTCCTTTTCCTTTAATTATTAAGTAGTCATTTTCATTTATATCTTCAAAATTTAAGTTTAGTGCTTCAGAAATTCTTAATCCACATCCATATAAAAGCATTAAAATTGATTTATTTCTCATTCCTATCCATTTCTCTTTCTCCATATCTTGAGCATGTTTAATAGTTTCAATTGCAAGTTCGGATGAAATGGGTCTTGGTAAAGATTTTTTTTGCTTAGGTGTTCTTAAAGACTGAACAACAGTGCTTTCAATTAAATTTGTATTAAGCAGATAATTAAAGAAAGATTTTAAAGACGATATTATTCTTGCTATGGATGTGGAGCTTATATCTTTATTTCTCAGGTAAGAGAGAAAACTTCTAAAATCAGAAATTTTCATATCATTGAGGTATTTTATTGAAACTTCTGAACCCGTATGAGTACTAATGAACTCTATAAAACTTTTAACGTCGTGTTTGTAACTTATCAGTGTATTGTCACTAAGATTTCTTACTTCTTTTAAATTTCCTAGCCAGTTAGTAAATGCATCTTCAATATGTTTATTCACTTATTTAAACGATTGATTGTTTCGTCTTTTTCCAATCACTAAGGAAAGCATCCAAGCCTTTTTTTGTAAGAGGATGGTTGTAAAGTTCCATGAGTGTGTCAGGAGGTAAAGTTACGACATCAGCTCCTATGATAGCTGACTTTATGACATGATCAGCATTTCTTACGGATGCTACTAATATTTTAGTATTTAAATTTTTGTAATTTGAATAAATAGATTTTATTTGTTGAATTAATTCCATACCGTTTTCACCAATATCATCAAGCCGCCCTACAAAAGGGGATATATAGGTGGCTCCACATTTTGCGGCTAACAGTGCTTGAGCCGCTGAAAAACATAGTGTGACATTAGTTTTAATTTTTCTTTTTGAAAGAGACTTGCATGCTTTTAATCCATTTTCTGTTAGAGGTAACTTGATAACAATATTTTTCGATATTTTTTTGAGCTTATTTGCTTCTGCGATCATACCCTTTGTATCAAGTGCTGTAACTTCTGCACTTATTGGTCCTTTTATAATTTTAGTAATTTCTTTCAGGATTTCTAAAAAATTCTTTCCAGACTTAGCAACTAGCGACGGGTTTGTCGTAATTCCATTAATCAAACCTGTTTTGTTTAGCTCTTTAATTAACTTAACATCAGCAGTATCTAAAAAGAATTCCATAACATTTAATATTTTTGACTGATATATTTATAGCATAAATAAAGAATCAGACCAAATGTATGTCAAAAGATCTTTTTTACGTAAATGTTTTATTTGCGCACAATATTAGTGAAGACTTTACTTATAAACTAATAAGTAAGAGTAAGCCTAAGATAGGCTCGATTGTTCAAGCTTCTTTACGTTCGAGTCTTAAAGTAGGAGTAATTACTGCTGTATTAGAAAATTATGAGCCAAATAAAATTAAAATAAAAGAGATCGAGAAGGTATCTGATGCACACCAGCTTACTTCAAAAATGCTTAAATTTTTGGAATGGGTAAGTAGTTATAATGCAATACAAAGAGGCCTAGTTCTGAAAATGATATTATCTCATTCAAAAACTTACTTTGATGAAAAGAAGATTAATACACCGAGTGAAAATATGGCTACCCAAGAAAAAATAATTGAACTTAATATTGAGCAGAAAAAGGCAAGTGAAAAAATTTTAAAAATATCATCTAGACGAGATTACAAAACAATCCTATTAGATGGTGTCCCAGGAGCGGGAAAAACTGAAGTTTATTTCAGCACTTTAAAAAATTATTTAACTGAAAAAGAACAAGTATTAATTATGTTTCCAGAAGTTTCTTTAACAAGTGATTTTGTTAAAAGAATTGAAGAAAGGTTTGGATTTACTCCTGATGTTTGGCATTCAAAGATAAGTGCAAGCATGAAGACCAAAACGTTAAAAAATATAATCAATGGAACATCAAAGATCATTGTTGGGGCAAGATCAGCACTTTTTTTGCCCTATAAGAAATTAGGCATGATAATTCTTGATGAAGAGCATGACACTTCTTACAAGCAAGAGGAGAAAGGAATTTATCATGCGAGAGATATGTCAGTAGTTAAAGCGTCTATAGAAAATATCCCATTAATTTTAACTAGTGCAACACCGTCATTAGAAACAATATTTAATGTGTTCAAGAAAAAATATCACAAAGTATCTATAAAAAATAAATTTTTCAACAATGTAGAAAATAAAATAAAAATAATCGACATGCGAAAAGAAAAATTAGGAAAAGATCAATGGGTGTCTAATCCACTCAAGAATGCAATTGAAAAAACAATATCTAATCAAAGCCAAGCACTTTTATACATAAATAAAAGAGGTTATGCGCCTGTAGTCATATGCAAATCATGTGGTTATAAATTTACGTGTAAGAATTGTACAAGTTATCTTGTAGAACATATAAAAAATAAAAATCTACTATGTCATCATTGTGGACATAGCGTTAAATCATTTGGACTCAATTGCCCATCATGTGATAATGATGATCAACAATTTATTGATTATGGCGCCGGTATAGAGAAAATTTATACTGAAATTACAAAATTATTTCCAGTTGCTAAAATATGTTTGTTTTCGAGTGATCATATAAAATCACAAATTGAACTTGATGAGCGTGTTCGAGAAATAAAAGAAAATAATTATGACATTATTATTGGAACACAATTGATTACTAAGGGATATCATTTTCCACGTTTGACATGCGTTGGCATAATTGATGCCGATATGTCTCTTAGAGGAGGAGACCTAAGAGCCTCGGAAAAAACTTATCAAGCTCTTTACCAAGTTGCTGGTAGAGCAGGTAGGGCAGAATTGGAGGGATCGGTATTCATACAAACTTATTATCCAAATAATGAAACTATACAAGCACTGTCCTCATTAAATAGAGATGAATTTTATGAAAATGAAATTAATTATCGAGTTGATAATAAGCTCCCACCTCTTGGAAAAATGGCAGCAATTATTGTCAGTGGCAATAATATTGAGAGGGTCAGAAGTCAATGCAGTATACTATATAATTCCACTCCCAAGATCCCAGAATTAGAAGTGTATGGACCTGCTCCAGCACCGCTTTCCAAATTAAAAGGACGTCATCGGCAAAGGTTTTTAATACATGATAAAAAAGCCAGAAATATGCAAAAAATTGTTGAGACTTGGCTGTCCAGGTCTAAGACGCTTCCAAATGTAAATATATCGGTTGATATTGATCCATACAGCTTTGTATAATTAATTGTGAATGCGACATTCCAATGCTTGAAAAAAGTAAGAGTTAATGGTACGCAATGACTGAAATTTCAAAGATTTAATGGATAATGTCTAAAGTTAATACTTACCAAATAGCAGCTGTTGATCGATATGCTAACGCGCTGTTTCAGTTGGCCAAAGAGGCCAAAGTATTAGATTCAGTATCTAATGAATTAGTAAGAATTAAAGAAATTTTACAAGAAGATCAAGAAGTCCTATCTGTCATAATGAATCCCTCAATAAGTAAATCAAACAAAATAAAACTTTTCGACACAATTGCAGAAAAAATTGAACTATCAAAGCTTGTATCAAATTTCATTGGTGTCATTGTTAAAAAAAATCGTGTCAATTATCTCTTAGAAATTGTAGGAACATTTGAGAACTTATTGGCTTCACTAAAAGGTGAAAGAGTAGCAACTGTATCTTCTGCTTATGCGCTGACTGATACTCAGTTAGCTGATATCAATTCAAAGTTAAAAGATAAATTTAATGCTGACTTCAATATACAATTAAATATCGAGCCGGAACTTATCGGAGGATTAAAAATTCAAGTTGGCAGTCAAATGATTGACAGCAGTATTAAAAACCAATTACAACTATTAAAAGAAAAAATGAAAGAGGTCGCTTAAATGGATATACAACCTTCAGAAATATCAAAAATATTAAAAGAAGAAATTAAAAACTTTGGTTCTGACTCTGAAATTAGTGAAGTTGGACAGGTATTATCAATCGGAGATGGAATTGCAAGAATATATGGATTAGATAATGTTCAAGCTGGTGAAATGGTTCTCTTTGATGATGGAACTAAGGGAATGGCTTTAAATCTTGAAGACGATAATGTTGGTGTAGTTTTATTTGGAAGTGATGCAAATATTAAAGAGGGAGATACTGTTAAGCGAACTAATGCAATTGTTGATGTACCAGTAGGTAAGGAACTACTAGGTAGAGTAGTTGATGCGTTAGGAAATCCAATAGATGGAAAAGGCAACATTGATTCAGAAAATAGAAGTAGAATTGAAGTAAAAGCTCCAGGGATTATTCCAAGAAAATCAGTGTCAGAACCAATGCAGACAGGTTTAAAAGCTATTGATAGTCTGATACCTGTTGGAAGAGGTCAAAGAGAATTAATTATTGGAGACAGGCAAACAGGAAAAACTGCTATTGCAATTGATACCATAATAAATCAGAAAACAATAAATGCATCAGATGATGAATCAAAAAAACTGTATTGTATATATGTGGGTATCGGTCAAAAAAGATCCTCAATTGCTCAGACTGTAAAAACTTTGGAGGATGCAGGAGCAATGGAGTATACAACTGTTGTAGCAGCAACCGCAAGTGATGCAGCCCCACTTCAATTCCTTGCACCATATACTGGCTGTTCTATGGGTGAATATTTTAGGGACAATGGCATGCATGCTCTAATCATTTATGATGATCTTTCAAAGCAAGCAGTTGCTTACCGTCAAATGTCACTTTTACTTAGAAGACCCCCTGGGCGTGAAGCATTCCCTGGTGACGTTTTCTATCTTCACAGCAGATTACTTGAACGAGCTGCAAAATTAAATGATGAAAGTGGCGGAGGTTCTCTAACTGCATTGCCAGTAATTGAGACACAGGCCAATGACGTGAGTGCCTTCATCCCAACTAATGTTATTTCGATAACTGATGGACAAATTTTCTTAGAAACAGAATTATTCAACCAAGGAATACGTCCTGCAGTGAATGTGGGACTAAGTGTTTCTCGAGTTGGTTCTGCCGCTCAAACAAAAGCAATGAAAAAGGTGGCTGGTTCAATTAAATTAGAGCTTGCTCAATACCGGGAAATGGCTGCATTTGCCCAGTTTGGATCAGATCTTGATGCATCAACTCAAAAATTATTAAATCGAGGCTCTAAATTAACTGAGCTCTTAAAACAAAATCAATACTCGCCCATGACAATCGCCGAACAGGTTGTTTCAATTTTTACGGGTGTTAATGGTTACCTCGATGACTTAGAACTGAATTTGATTAAAGATTTTGAAAAGGATCTATTTGAACTCATTAAATCTTCACATGGTGATATCATTGAAGCTATTAACAGCTCAGGTAATCTTGAGGATGATGTTGCTTCAAAGTTAAGCACTATCATCGAAGAGTTCAAAAAAAATAGATAGAGTAAATAAAAATGCCTAACTTAGACGATCTGAAGAAAAGAATTGGTAGTGTAAAGTCTACAGAGAAGATTACTAAAGCAATGAAAATGGTTGCAGCCGCCAAGCTTCGTAGAGCTCAGGAGTCTGCTGAGTCAAGTCGTCCATACTCAGATAGCATGAAAGATTTAATCGAGTCTATATCAAAGGGTTACAAGCCTTCATCAACTGACAGAAATCTTTTAACAGGAGATGAAAAAGATCAAATTCATCTGTTAATACTTTTTACATCTGAACGTGGCTTGTGTGGAGGTTTTAATTCAATTGTTACAAGAACTCTAAGAGATAAAATAGAAAATCTCATTGACCAAAATAAAACTGTTAAAATAGTATGTGTTGGTAAAAAAGGTTATGACATTTTAAAAAGACAATACTCTGAGATGATTACTGAAGTCATTGATATGAGAGCGGTAAAATCTATAACCTATCAAGATGCAAAAAATATTTCAGATAAAATTGTGAAAATGTTTTTTGATGGTGAGTTCGATAAGTGCTCAATCTTCTATAACGAGTTTAAATCTGTAATTTCTCAAATTCCAACAGAACAACAAGTCATTCCAATTGAAATTATTAATGACGAAGCAGATGAAGAAAAAAAAGAAGAATCTTTTTTTGAATTTGAGCCTGGAGAAAGTGAAATTCTCGATGAAATTCTACCACTTAACTTTACTGTCCAAGTATTTAAGGCCTTATTAGAAAGCGCTGCAAGCGAACAAGGGGCTAGAATGAGCGCGATGGATAACGCATCTAGAAATGCGGGAGATATGATTGATAATCTAACACTATTTTATAACCGTTCTAGACAGGCGGTTATTACTAAAGAGCTTATAGAAATAATTTCTGGAGCAGAAGCCGTTTAAAAAAGGAGCACAATATGACCACTAATAATAAAGGAGCAATTTCGCAAGTAATCGGAGCCGTCGTTGATGTGAGATTTGAAGAAAATCTCCCTTCTATTCTTACGGCATTGGAATGTAACATCGGAGGGAAAAAAGTAGTACTCGAAGTAGCTCAACACTTAGGTGAGTCAACAGTGAGAACAATCGCAATGGAGTCAACTGATGGAATGACAAGAGGAGATGAAGTTATAGATACTGGAAATCAAATTCAAGTTCCAGTTGGCCCAGAAACTCTTGGTCGAATAATGAATGTTGTTGGCGAGCCAGTGGATGAGAGAGGTGAAATAAAGTCAACTGATAGATGGGCTATTCACAGAGATGCTCCTCAATTCGTTGATCAAGCAACTGAAACAGAAATTCTCGTAACAGGAATCAAAGTTGTTGATCTACTTGCGCCATATTCACGTGGAGGAAAGATTGGTCTTTTCGGTGGAGCAGGAGTTGGAAAAACAGTTATTATTATGGAGCTAATTAATAATATCGCAAAAGCTCACGGTGGTTACTCAGTATTTGCTGGAGTAGGAGAGAGAACTCGTGAAGGAAATGATTTGTATCACGAAATGTTAGAGTCAGGTGTGAACACTCTTGAGGGAAAAGACTCTAAATGTGCTCTAGTGTTTGGTCAAATGAATGAACCTCCAGGAGCTCGTGCAAGAGTTGCTCTAACTGGACTGACTGTTGCTGAATATTTTAGAGATATGGAAGGTCAAGATGTGTTATTCTTTGTTGATAATATCTTTCGATTTACTCAAGCTGGATCAGAGGTGTCAGCACTTCTTGGAAGGATACCGTCTGCGGTTGGATACCAACCAACATTAGCAACAGACATGGGTTCACTTCAGGAAAGAATAACATCTACAAATAAAGGATCGATTACTTCTGTGCAGGCAATTTATGTTCCTGCCGATGATTTAACAGACCCAGCGCCTGCAACGTCTTTTGCACACTTGGATGCAACAACTGTGCTTTCAAGGCAAATTGCAGAATTGGGAATTTATCCTGCCGTTGATCCATTAGACAGTACTTCTAGAATTCTTGACCCACGCATTGTTGGTGAAGAGCATTATAGAGTTGCTCGTAATGTTCAATCTGTTCTACAAACATATAAATCACTTCAAGATATCATTGCGATTCTTGGTATGGATGAATTATCTGAGGAAGATAAGTTGACTGTTTCACGTGCTAGAAAAATTCAAAGGTTCATGTCTCAGCCATTCTTTGTTGCAGAGGTCTTTACTGGAACACCAGGAATTTATGTAGAATTAGACGATACAATTAAAGGTTTTGATGCAATCTGTAAGGGTGAGTATGACCATCTCCCTGAAGCAGCCTTCTACATGGTAGGCACAATTGAAGAGGCAATTAAAAAATCTGAAAAAATGGCAGTTGAGGCTGCATAAATAAGTGTCTGATTTATTTAATTTTAGTGTTGTTACTCCTGAGCAGACTTACTTAGATGGAGAAGCATCGATGGTGGTGGTTCCAGGCATAGAGGGTGATATTGGCTTTTTAGCTAATCATGCCAATATCATAACTTCGCTAAGGCCAGGCACAATTGTTGTTACGTCCGATAAAGATACAAATTCTTTTAATGTAGAAAAAGGGTTTGTAAAATTCTCAGAAAATAAGTTGCTTGTAGTAGCTGAAGGAATTGTGAGTGAGTAGTAATTTCAATAATTACTTAATTATTATTATTTAATTCTTCAGCCATTTCAGATACCACATCAGAGTATAGTTTCTTTTTAAAGGGGACTATTAATTCCATCATTTTCTTAGAAGAAGTCCATTTCCATTTTTTAAACTCAGGTTTTTTTGTTTTTATATTAATTTCACCATCTTTACCTTTAAAATGAATCAAGAACCATTTTTGTTTCTGCCCTACAAACTTTCCTCCCCATAATTTTTTTTGTAAATTAACAGGCAGTTTATAGTAATGCCACGTTTTAGTTTCATAGAGTATTTCGAAGTTTTTTTTGATACCAGTTTCTTCATGCATCTCTCTTTTTACAGCATCGACAGTTTTTTCTCCTTTATCAATACCTCCCTGAGGCATCTGCCAAGCTGATTTATCTTTTTCGAATCTCTGACCAATGAATATTTCTTGATTTTTGTTTATGATCATCATGCCCACACCTCTTCTGTATTTTTCCTTAAGCATGCCAATTTTTTCTTTGTTCATTAAATTTGTGATTTTACTCTATAACACTATCTTTGTTTAAGAGATCTAAGGCGTAATCAAGTTGATTATCTTGTTCGTCATCATCTTCATTATAAATAAATTCAACTACTATATCAGGCGTAATACCAACTTTGTGGATTGAATCTCCAGATGGCGTATAATACAAAGCCGTAGTCATACGAATAGCGCTTAAATCCTTTAGAGGAAAAATTGTTTGAACAGATCCCTTCCCATAAGACTGCTCACCTATGATAATTGCTCTTTTGTGATCTTGAAGAGCTCCAGCAACAATTTCTGATGCAGAAGCAGATCCTTGATTAATTATAACTATTATAGGTTTATCACTTGCAATATCTCCACCAGATGCTGTAAACCTTGAGATATCATTTTTATCTCTTCCCTTTATTGAAACGATTTCACCTGATCTTAGAAAATTGTTTGTGACCTTTGCTGATTGATCTAAAAGTCCTCCAGGATTATTTCTTAAATCTAAAACAAACCCTTCGATCTTTTCACTTCCTATACTAGCGGTTAATTCTTTTATGGCGTTCTTTATTCCTTTATCTGCTTGTTCACTGAATGAGATTAGTCTGATGTAACCTATATTTCCTTCTGCCCGAAATTTTACCGCTTGAACTGTAATAATTGCCCGTTTTAAGCTAATATCCAGAGGATCTTCTTCACCGATTCTAACAACGGTGATAGTAAGAGACTTTCCTACAGGTCCTCTTAAAAGTTCAACAGCTTCAGCAAGAGTTAATCCAAGAACATCAACGTCATCAATATGTGTAATGTAATCACCAGGTCTTACTCCAGCCTTTGCTGCCGGGGTATCATCAATGGGTGAAATAACTTTGACATAACCATTTTCCATGGTCACCTCAATACCAAGTCCGCCAAATTTACCTTTGGTTTCTTCCTGCATGTCAGAATATATTTCTGACGCCATATAACTGGAGAAGGGATCAAGCGATTGAAGCATTCCATTAATGGCATATTCAATAACTTCTTCATCATTGATTTCTTCGACATAATCTTTTTTTATAATGTCAAATACATCACCAAAGACCTCTAATTTTTTGTAAAGATCCTGATTGTTTGCTGACAAATAGTTAAAACTAAAAAAAGAAGATATAAAAAAAATAAAAGTAAAAAATATTTTCATTTTATGCTCTGTGATAAGGATGATTAATTTTAATAGTAACAGATCTATAAATTTGTTCTAATAAAATAATAGCAGCAAAAGAGTGTGTTAGTGTCATTTTACTTAGCGATATTTGTTTATTCGACAAATTTATTATCTCCTCACTAAATCCATCAGTGCCTCCAAGCACAAATAATATTTTACTAAATGAGGTTCCAAATAATAAGTGCTTGAATTTTTCTGTTGTGACCTTTTCACCTTTTTCATCAAGTAGTATTATTGCTTCAGTTCCTTTTTTTAATTTTATTTTCTTTATGAGAGACTTATCACTAATCTTTTCAGCCTTAATTTTAGATATAAGATTATTAGATATTTTAGTAATACGATTTAGATACATTTTAAAAAGAAAATCTTCTTGCTTAAATTTAAACTTATCATGATATAAAATTTCAATGTCCATAATATTAAATCTATTATTCTATTTCGGTTGACCACATATTTTCAAGGTTGTAAAACTTCCTAATCTCATCTTTAAATAAATGCACTATTACATCTCCACTATCAATAACGACCCATCCACTATCATTGCTTCCCTCAATAGAAGGGGTTTTGATATTTAATTTCTTTAACTTTTTATGTACTGACTGTGAAATAGAATTGATGTGTCGATTGGAGGTCCCCGTTGCAAATACTAGATAATCAGCTAGCGATGTTTTTTTTGAAATATTAATTGAAACTATATCTGAAGCTTTGCTGTCCTCCAATTCTGTCAGGATATTTTCAAGGATATTAGTCAATTTTAGACCTTATTTCTGTAGAAGATATATTTTCATCAAAATCTTGAATAAATGTCCAGCTGGGACCTTCCTTAAATATTGAGCTCTTTGATAGATCATCTATACGGTATTTTTCAAATGCTTTGGCTGCTTTTGAGTTTAACGATTGATATTCACTATCTTGTCGATTGAATACTGCAATAGGTATTTGCTTAAATATACTCTGGTATTCTTTCCATTCATGCATCTCATTAAGTGAGTCGCTTCCCATAAGAAAAATGAAAGTATCTTTTGAAAATTTTTCTTTTATATACTTTAGATTGTCTATGAGGTAGTTAGAATTTGTTTCTTCTTCATAATATTTGAATTTAATATTCTTATTTTCAATGATTTCATCAATTTTATTTTTTCGCTCATTTAATGGAATATAATCAGAAGAGTTTTTTAATGGATTAACTTTAGTTATCAGCCACCAAACTTCATTCAAACTAAAAGTCGCCAGTGCTCGATTCGATATTTCTAAATGACCTTTGTGTGGAGGATTGAATGAGCTTCCTAGAATTCCTATCTTCATTTATGGTCTTACCTGCCCACTTCCACGAACAATATATTTGTAGGTTGTCAAACCTTCAAGACCCACAGGACCTCTTGCATGTAGCTTGCCTGTTGCTATTCCAATTTCTGCACCAAGCCCAAATTCTCCACCATCAGCAAACTGAGTAGATGCATTATGCATCACAATTGCACTGCCTACTGAATTTAAAAATTTTTCAACATTATTTTTATTTTCAGAAATAATACTTTCGGTATGTCCCGATCCATATTTAGCTATATGATCAATTGCTTCATCAACACCCTTAACAGTTTTAATTGATATAATTGCATCAAGATACTCAGTTTCCCAATCAATTTCATTTGCCGCATTCACTTTATCGGAAAATTTCATACATATGCTATCACCTCTAACTTCACAACCGCCTTTAATGAGAGTTTCTATTATTTTACCTAAATGACTATCAATACACTTTTCATCTATAAGAACTGTTTCTGCAGCACCGCAAATACCAGTCCTTCTTAATTTTGCATTTTCTACAATTTTACTTGCAAGATCAGGATCCGATGTTTCATCAACATAAATATGACATATGCCATCAAGGTGACCAATAACTGGAATTTTTGCAGTATCCTGAACTTTCTTAACAAGACCTTTGCCTCCTCGAGGAACTATTACATCAATATATTTTTCCATTTTGGACAGCATATAATCTACTGCAACTCTGTCGGTTGTATTTACATACTGAACTATATTTTTACTTACAGATTTTGATTGAATAGCTTTTTGCATTGAATTGACCATCGCTGTATTTGTATTGAAACACTCAGACCCACCTCTAAGTATTACACTGTTCCCTGCTTTAAGGCATAATACTGTAGCATCAATTGTTACATTTGGTCTGCTTTCATATATAATTCCAATTACTCCAAGAGGGACAGATACTCTTTCAACAATCATTCCGTTCGGTCTTTCATTAGTAAATAAAATATTGCCAGTGGGGTCATCTAGTGTAATTACGTTTTTTATCGACTCAATAATACCTTCAAACCTTTCATCATCCAGCATCAAGCGGTCAAGCATTGCATTAGACAATTTATCTTGAGACACTTCTATATCCAATTTATTAGCTTCTAAAATTTGATCTTTGTCACTTTTAAGTATTTCTATGATTGCATTTAAAAGCTCATTCTTTTCTTTCTTACCTAAAGATTTGATTTCTTGAGAGGCAACAACGCTATCTTTACCTAAAATATCTAATTCATTTTCAATTTTCATAACAATACCAAATCATCCTTATGTATCATTTCTTCTCTGTAAGAGTAGCTTAATATATTTGCTATTTCATCACTTTTATGTCCCATGATTGATTTGCTTGCTGTGGAAGAGTATCCTGCCAGTCCAATTCCAATCTTTTTATTGTCTTCAGAGCAAACTTCTATTACATCTCCTCGTTCAAAACTTCCTTCAATCATTTTTACGCCAGCTGGAAGTAAGCTACTCCCTTTTTTTAGAGCATCCACAGCTCCTTGATCAATTACTATTTTCCCCACAGGATTCATTGTTCCGGCAATCCATTGTTTTCTTGCAGCCATTGGCGATTTGTTGGGCTCAAACCATGTACATGGCCTGCCTTCAAAAAGTGATCTTATAGGCTTCATTATAGATCCATTTGTAATAGCGAGATGACAACCAGATAACATAGCTGTTTTGGCTGCTTGTATTTTTGTTTTCATGCCACCTTTTCCGTATTCAGATATCGACTCTCCAATCATTTTCTCTATGTCTTGATCGATTTCATTTACAGTGGGGATTAATTTTATGTCCTCTCCGTTAGTTGGATCAGCTGAATAAAGTCCATTGATATTTGATAAGAGAATTAAGCAATCAGAGCTAGATATCTGAGCAACCCTTGAAGCCAGCCGGTCATTATCACCATATCTTATCTCGGTCGTTGCTATCGTATCGTTTTCGTTAACAACTGGAACTATTCCAAGCTTAAGAAGTGTATCAATAGTTCTCCTAGCATTAATCGACCTTCTTCTTTGCTCTGTGTCATCTAAAGTAAGTAAGATTTGAGAAATTTTAATTTCATTTTGTTCAAAAGCATTTTTAAAAGAACTCATTAAATGTATTTGACCTACTGAAGACACAGCTTGATTCATATCCAACTTCATATTTTTCATATCAAGATTTAAGTCCTTTGCGCCCATTGCTATTGCCCCAGAAGAAACAATAATGACTTCTTTCTCTCTTTCTTTTAGAAACTTTACATCCTCTGCAAGACTATTGAGCCAATCTTTATTTAAACTTCCAGATGTGGGATCAAATAAAATGGCTGAACCAATTTTTATTACAATTCTTTTTGTATTCTCTAGTTTCATATATTTTTTAATTTTAAAATTTCATTTATTAATTGATCAATGCCTTCTCCAGATATCGTAGAAATTAAATGTATCTTTAAGTTTATAAAATTCTCGAAATCTATTCTTATTTTATCTATTTCTTCTTTTTTCAGTAAGTCACATTTATTTAATACAATAATCTTATTCTTATTGACTAAATCTTCATCATAACTTTTCAATTCGTTTATAATTGTATTGTATGATTTTACTAAATCTTCATTTGTGATATCTATCACGTGAATTAATGAATGACATCTTTCAATATGCTTTAAGAATTTAAATCCAAGTCCACTGCCAACATGCGCATCCTCAATTAATCCGGGTATATCTGCAACCACAATCTCCTCATCACCTTTTCGAACAACTCCTAATTTAGGGTCAAGAGTTGTAAATGGATAATCAGCAACTTTTGGTTTAGCGGCAGATATTTTTCTCAATAAACTTGATTTTCCTGCATTTGGAAAACCAACCAAGCCTGCGTCTGCTAAAATTTTTAGTCTTAGAACAACCTCTGCCTCATAGCCTTTTTCACCAGGAGTTGTTTTTCTTGGCGCTCTATTTGTTGAAGATTTAAAATTTATATTTCCTTTACCGCCCTCTCCACCTGGGAAAAGAATCATTTTTTCATCATTTACTATATCTGCAAGAATCTCATCATCTTGTAATATTTCTGTTCCAACAGGAATTTTTAGAATCATGTCCTTGCCAGCAGCACCTGTTCTGTTTCTACCGGCGCCCCCTCGGCCTTTTTGAGCTTTGAAGTGTTTTTGGAATCTATAATCCACTAAGGTATTTAATGACTTAGTACCCTCAATAACAATATCACCTCCCTTACCTCCATTGCCACCATCAGGTCCTCCAAATTCAATATATTTTTCTCTTCTAAAACTCAGGCAACCATCACCGCCATCGCCGCTCTTTATAAAGATTTTAGCTTCATCAATGAACTTCATTTTTTTGAAATATAATTTATGAAAAAGTTTTTACTTTTTATTTTTTGGTATCAACAGAAATGAATGTTCTGCCATTTTTCTTTTTTCCAAATCTTACTATTCCATCAACAAGTGAAAAAATTGTATGATCTTTACCCAAGCCAACATTATCACCTGGGTGCCATTTAGTGCCTCTTTGTCTCGCTATAATATTGCCAGGTATAACCTGTTCACCACCATACTTCTTGATTCCTAATCTTCTGCCTGCGGAATCTCTTCCATTTCTCGACGAACCACCAGCTTTTTTAGTAGCCATTCTTATTCACCCTTTTTCTTTGTTACCTTTTTCTTTGCTACTGCCTTTTTTTTCACAGCAACGTCTTCACTTTTAGTTTCCTCTTTTGCAGAAACCTTCTTGGCTGCTTTTACTGCAGCAAACCCAGGAATATCTAATGAATTAACTTTTAAGAAAGTAATATCCTGTCTATGTCCATTAAGTCTTCTATAATTTTTTCTTCTTTTCTTCTTAAAAACCAATATTTTTCTATCTCGGTCTTGCTTTACTATCTCAGCATTTATTTTGGCTCCGTCAATTTGAGGAGAACCAATAGAAAACTTGTCGCCGTCACAAGCAAACAACACATCATCTATTGTTATTTTGTCACCATCTTTACCTTCAAGCTTGTTAACTGTTAGAATGGTGTCCTGGCTTACTTTATATTGTTTCCCACCAGTTGAGATAATTGCAAACATAATAATTTTGATTTTGATTTTTTAAGTCTGGCTGAATATATACCCCACTTTTCAGCTGTCAATAGCCATAATTCTGTTAAAAAAACTTAAAATCAATGGTTTTTAAGCATAAAATTTACGTATATATATCTTGCTAGTTCTATTTTAATTAATTTATCCGATTATGGTATTTTTGGTAAAACCATTTAAGGCGTACAGGCCATTGAAGCCACGTGTGGAAGAGGTGGTCTTGCCAACATTTGATAATCTAACAGATAAACAACTAAAAAAAATACTAAACCAATCAGAGTATAATTTCCTTAACGTTGTAAGTCCCAAAGCATTTTATCCGAATATATCTAGGAAAAATTCTAAAAAGCATGCTTATGATCATTTGGATGCAATGATTAAAAATAAAATCATTGTTCAGGAAAAAAGTGAATCTTTCTACGTATATTGTCTAAATAAATATAATAAAAGTCAGTTCGGTATAGTAGCTTCAATTGAATTTGATAGAAGAAATAAAAGAATTTTAAAACATGAAGCAATTTATAAGGCACGTTCAAATTCTATACTAGAGACAATAGAGCACACTAAGATGCAAATTGGCCCTGTTTATCTTTCATATAAAGATAAAATTAATATGAATTTGATTTTTTCAAAATATAAAATTAAAAAGCCACTTTATAAATTTAAGTCTGCTGGAGGCACAACTCGCTCATTATGGAAAGTTGATAATATTAAAGACATTAAGTTGATAGCAAAAAAATTATCTAGTATTAAAAAATATTATATCGCTGATGGGCATCATCGATTCGCTGCAATTGAAAGCCTTGACAAAAAAATAAATGGCGGCTCGAGGAAAAAAAAGAGAATAAATCTTTTAACAGCAATTTTTGATGAGCAGTCAGTAAATATTCTAAGTTTTCATCGATTAGCAAAGTTCAATAAATTTAATTCAAAGAAATTTATAGATACATTAAGTAAAAAATTCATAGTCTCAAAAAAATCTAGGTTTCAAAATCCTATTGAACCTGGCGATCTGATGATATATTTGAATAAATTTTGGTATAGCGTTTCGCTTAGATCAGATCCTAAAATATATTCAAAATATGAAACTGATATAGATATAGTTGAAAAAATAATTATAAAAAATATCGCTAATAAAAAACAGAACAACTCCCTTCTCTCTGTTATTAATCTACCTGGACTCAGCGTTCACAAAAAATTAATGAAAGAGGTAGACTCAAGAAGAGCTGATATTGGATTTTTCATTTGCCCAATGCCGATGAAAAAGATAATGTCCATAGCAGATAGAGGTAAGATAGTGCCTAAAAAATCTACTTACTTTGACCCAAAGCCTGCAGACGGCTTGGTAAATTTATTAATGGATATATAAAATGGAAAAACCAACATCAAAACCACATTACCCTTACTTTTCATCTGGACCTTGTGCAAAGCCTCCAGGATGGTCATTAGACAAGTTAAAAGATGCAGCCTTGTCAAGATCACATCGTTCTGGCGCAGCGGTTAAAAAATTACAAGAGGTTATTAACAAGTCGAGAGAAATACTTCAAATACCTGACGACTACTTAATAGGAATTGTACCTGCTTCAGATACAGGTGCAGTGGAGATGGCTATGTGGTGCATGCTGGGCCAGAGAGGTGTTGAGGTGTATTCTTGGGAAAATTTTGGACATGACTGGAATATTGATGCGGGTGAACAACTGCCCCTTGAAAATAAAATTCTAGTTAAAGCTGATTATGGAGATATACCCGACTTTTCTAAGAGTAACCCCGATAATGATATAGTATTTACATGGAATGGAACTACTGCAGGAGTAAGAATTAAAAATACTGATTGGATAAGTGATGATCGCAAGGGATTAACTATTTGTGATGCTACCTCTGCGGTTTTTTCAATGGAAATGGATTGGCCAAAACTTGATGTGGTTACATATTCATGGCAAAAAGTTTTAGGCAGTGAAGCAGCTCATGGAATGCTAATTCTATCACCTAGAGCTGTAGAGCGACTCGAAAGCTATACGCCACCATGGCCCGTTCCAAAAGTATTTAGATTAGCGCAAAATCAAAAATTAATATCTGGAATTTTTTCTGGAGCTACAATTAATACTCCCTCAATGATAAGTGTAGAGGATGTTTTAAATTCTCTTAATTGGTCAAATGAAGTTGGCGGAATTTCAAAATTAATAGAAATATCGGAAAATAATTTAAAAATTGTAAGTGATTGGATTGAAACAAGTGAAAATTTTGAATTTTTGGCAAAGGATCCAGAAACAAGGTCTTGTACATCCATATGTATCATACCAAAAGATGAGTGGTTTAAATCTTTGAGTAGTGATGATCAGAAAAAGTTTATGGCTGAAGTATGCTCCCAATTAGAAACGAACGAAGCTGGTTACGATTTAAACTCATACAAAACAGCGCCACCAGGAATTAGAATTTGGGGAGGCTCTACGGTTGAAAATAAAAATGTTGAGTTAGTTCTCCCATGGATTGATTGGGCGTATTCATCTACAAAATCAAACTTCCAAAAATGAATAAAGTTCTAATTGCAGATAATGTATCTAATGCTGTATTTGGAGTTTTTGATAAATATAAAATAGAATATGATCAAAAGGTCGGATTGAGTGAAGACGAAATTTGTGCTGAAATTGGAAATTACTCAGGTCTTGTAATAAGATCAGCTGTCACAGTCACTGAAAAAATTATTGAAAATGCTCAAAATTTAAAAGTAATTGGGCGACCAGGAGTTGGCGTTGATAACGTTGACCTTGAGGCAGCATCAAAGAAAAATATAGTGGTAATGAACACTCCACTTGGAAATGTACAAGCCACTGCTGAGCTCACATTTTCTATAATTCATGCATTAATGAGAAATATAACAAATGCCAATCAATCAATGCACAATAAAAAATGGGAAAAAAAGAAATTTATTGGCTCTGAAATGTTAGGAAAGACAATTGGTATCGTGGGATTTGGAAATATAGGAAAGAAGATTTGTGAAATTTCAAAAGCTTATGGCATGAATGTTGTTGTAAATAGCTCTTCACTTTCATCCAGTGACGAAAGTAAATATGGTTTAAGTAATCTTTCTTTTGATGAATTAATTGCAAAATCAGACATCATTACTTTTCACAACAAATTATCAGATAAATCAAAGTATATGGTCAATAGTCAGTCAATAACTAAAATGAAAAAAACTGCAATTATTATTAATTGTGCAAGAGGTGGCATTGTAAATGAGCATGACCTCAAATTAGCCTTAGATGCAGAAAACTTAGCTGGATATGGTTGTGATGTTTATGAAACTGAGCCACAAACAGATAGTATTTTTAGTGGAATGCAGAATGTTGTAATGACCCCACATATTGGCGCAAGCACAGCTGAAGCCCAAGAAAAAGTTGCAGTACAGATAGCAGAACAAATAGCTGATTATCTCCTCAACAACAAAATTGTTAATCAAGTTAATTCTTAGTGTCTAATCAGTTAATACTAATCAGGCACGGTAAAAGTGTTTGGAATAAAAAAAATATATTTACTGGCTGGGTTGATGTCGATTTAGACTCTGAAGGAACGAGCGAAGCATTAAAGGCTGCTCAGTTAATTTCAAATGTAAATCTTCGTCCTACAGTAGCATTTACTTCATACTTAAAGAGAGCTCAAGAAACACTGAACATAATACTAAAAAATTTAAAATTATATGATATTGAAGTAAATTATGCATGGGAATTAAATGAAAGGCACTATGGTGCTCTTCAAGGTTTAAATAAAAATGAAGTTAAAGAGAAATATGGAGAAGAGCAATTTCTGAAATGGCGCAGGGGATATAATACTCCTCCACCAGCGTTAAATACTGATAGTGAGATGAACCCGAAACTTGATCCTTTATACAAGGGAATTTCAAATTTGCCTTTAACAGAATGTTTAGCAGATACTTATGAAAGAGTAATCCCATACTGGGAGAATAACATAAAGCCAATAGTACTAAAAAATACTACTATTATTTCAGCACATGGAAACAGCTTGCGTGCTCTTTGCAAATATCTTTTTTCTGTTTCAGACAAAGATATAGTGAAACTTGAAATTCCTACAGGAAACCCACTGATGATAACCTTAAATAATAGTTGCAAAATACAGTCGGCAAGTTATCTTGATGCCCTCAGATCAGAAAATTTGCCAGATATTGGCGCTTAAAGAGGTATATTTATGAATGAAGTTTTTATCACATCTGCTGTTAGAACAGCTGTCGGTTCTTTTAATGGATCATTAGCAAACATGCCTGCTCATGACTTGGGCAAAATTGTAATTAAGGAAGCTATTGCTAGGTCTAACGTCGAGGCTTCTGAAGTGGAGGAAGTTATACTAGGTCAAGTATTAACCGCTGCGACTGGTCAGAATCCAGCAAGGCAAGCAGCAATAAATGCAGGTTTAAATAAAGAAACACCAGCATGGCTTGTAAATCAAGTTTGTGGATCAGGACTAAGAAGCGTAGCTTTAGCGTATCAAGCCATCATGAACAATGATGCAAATATTATTGTTGCTGGTGGCCAGGAGTCTATGAGTCAATCTCCTCATTGTTCTCATTTAAGAAATGGAACAAAAATGGGAGATAACCAAATGGTGGACTCAATGATTAAAGACGGTCTCTGGGACGCTTTCAATGGTTATCATATGGGCACAACAGCTGAGAATGTTGCTCAACAATGGCAAA
The DNA here is from genome assembly GCA_014653725.1 of Pelagibacterales bacterium SAG-MED32. Taxonomy (GTDB): domain Bacteria; phylum Pseudomonadota; class Alphaproteobacteria; order Pelagibacterales; family AG-422-B15; genus CACNXQ01. The sequence goes on from JACWEC010000003.1 coordinate 47,479, forward strand.
TAACTCGTGATCAACAAGACGAATTTGCCGTTGAATCTCAAAAGAGAGCATGCAAGGCAAAATCTGATGGTGTATTTAAAGATGAAATTGTTGGAGTTGAAATAAAATCAAGAAAAGAAACTGTTGTCTTTGATAACGATGAATACATAAAAGATAATGTACAGTTAGAGAAAATTGCGACTCTAAGACCAGCCTTTTCAAAAGAAGGTACTGTAACAGCGGCCAATGCCAGTGGAATTAACGATGGCGCTGCAGCAATGACTGTTATGTCTGGAGATGAAGTTAAGAAAAAAAATATAGAACCTATCGCACGTATTGTTTCATGGGCAAGTGCTGGAGTTGATCCTTCAATAATGGGTACTGGTCCAATACCAGCGAGCAGAAAAGCTCTAGAAAAAGCTGGATGGAATGTTGGCGACTTAGATTTGATTGAGTCTAATGAAGCTTTTGCTGCCCAATCATGTGCAGTAAATAAAGAAATGGGCTGGGATACTTCTAAAGTTAATGTAAATGGTGGAGCTATTGCAATTGGTCATCCAATAGGTGCCTCTGGAGCTAGAATTCTAGTGACGTTATTAAATCAAATGAAGAGACAAGATGCAAAAAAAGGCCTTGCAACACTGTGTATTGGCGGGGGCATGGGTGTCGCTTTATGCGTTGAAAGATAAATAGGAGAAAATTATGACAAAAGTAGCATTAGTAACTGGCGGAACAAGAGGAATTGGTGCGGCAATATCCATAGCACTAAAAAACAGCGGATGTAAAGTTGCTGCAACATATGGATCAAATTCTGAAGCTGCAGATAAATTTTCGTCTGAAAATGGAGTAGAGGTCTTTAAATGGAATGTAGCTGACCCAGCTGCATGTGAAGATGGCGTTAAACAAGTAGTTGAAAAATTAGGAGCTGTTGACATTCTTGTTAACAATGCTGGCATTACTAAAGCTGCAATGACACATAAAATGACAATTGAGCAATGGGATGATGTTATTAGAGTTGATTTAGATTCAGTTTTTTATATGACAAGATGCGTATTAGATGGCATGAGAGAAAAAGGATTTGGAAGAATCATTTCAATCTCATCAATCAATGGGCAGAAGGGCCAAATGGGTGTTGTGAATTATAGTGCAGCAAAAGCAGGAGTAATTGGTTTTACTAAAGCACTTGCCCAGGAGACAGCAAGAAAGAACATAACAGTTAATGCTGTTGCACCAGGCTATATTAGTACTGAATTACTTGCTGATACTCCAGAAAAAGTAATGGAAGGAATTCTAGCACAAATACCAATTGGTAGATTAGGCACGGTTGATGAAGTGTCTAGGATTGTGACATTTCTTGCAAGCGATGATGCTGGATTTATAACCGGTTCGACCATATCTGCAAACGGTGGCCAGTACTTCTCTTAAAAATTGTCTTTAAGATTTCGTATATGGCTAAATACGTTCTCAGGACTCTCTTCTATAATACCTAAAGCCTCGCTGATTTGACTATTGTCAGCTTGTAAAAAAATATTCAATTTTTTTTCCTCCTGAATTGTAGAGGGGATGGAAGCTAAATTTTTTGAATATAAGTTTTCTAGTTCATTAATTTTACTCTTTAACTCTTCGCTAGGTATAATTGAGTAGATAAATTTGGCGTTGCTTAAAGTATATTCATGTCCACAATATATATTTGTTTCATCTGGCAAATCCCTAATTTTTTTTAATGACTCCCACATCATTTTAGGAGTGCCCTCAAAAAGTCTCCCACAACCAAGGGAAAATAGAGTATCACCGGTAAAAACAGACTTCTCTCTATGAAAATAAAATGCAATATGACCAACTGTGTGTCCTGAGATTTCAAAAATCTCAGACTCTATATCGCCAAACTGCCACTTATCTCCCTCTTTAAGGAAAATATCGATTCCGGGAATTCTATCTTTATCTTTTTCACTGCCTACAATATTACATTTATATCTTTCTTTAAGTTCATAATTTCCACCAACATGATCAAAATGATGATGTGTATTTAAAATATATTTTAATTTTAAATTATTTTTTTCTAAGCAATCAATGACAGGACCAGCTTCAGATGGGTCTACTACAAATGCTTCATTATTTTCATTGTAGCATACGTAAGCATAATTATCAGATAGGCACTTAACAATTAGAGTTTTAAACATATTAATTTTTTATCTTTGAAACTAAAAATAAACCAACTTCATTAAAATAACTATTCAAGAGATTTTTTCCATAAAATTTATTTAGCCTGTTTGTTTTTAAATTTGCTTGTTTTTCGATTCTAATTCCTGCCTCTTCACACAAATCAATAAAATCATTAATTGTACAAAAGTGAAGATTGGGAGTTTCATGCCACGAGTAACTTAATTTTTCACTGATGGGCATTTTTCTTTTAATTAATAGGCTTGTAGCAATTTTCCAATGACCAAAATTAGGAAATGAAATTATTGCCTTACTAGAAATTCTAACCAATTCTGACAAAACATTTTTTGGACTCTTTGTTGCCTGTAAGGTGTAAGTAAGTATTGAGTAATCAAACAAATTATCTGGATAATCATATAAGTCTAAATCAGCATCACCTTCAATTACTGAAATTCCTTTCGAAAGGCAGAGTTGAACTTTTTGTTGGTCAATCTCCATTCCTCTACCATTAATGTCTTTTTCTTCTTTTAAGAATTCTAGTAACGAACCATCGTTACAGCCCACATCAATTACGGATGAATTAGCTGGTATTAGATCAGCAATAATCTTGAAGTCTTTTTTTTCATTAATTAAGCTCATAAATTTTCATAAGTTGATTTAATAAATCCTTGCATAGCTTCAAAAAGCTTTGGTTCTTCAAGTAGGAATGAATCATGTCCACCATCAGTTTCAATCTCAATAAAACTTACATTTATTCCTAGAGTATTAAATACTTTTACAATTTTTTTATTCTCTGAGGTTGGGTAAAGCCAATCGCTTGTAAAAGAAATACATAGAACTTTTGAGACAGTATTTTTGAATGATTCAATTAGCGATCCATCATTACTTGATGAAACATCAAAATAATCCATTGCACGAGTTATATATAAATAACTATTGGCGTCGAAGCGGTCTACAAATGTAAATCCTTGGTGCCTTAAATAACTTTCAATTTGGAAATCGGCATCAAAAGAATAATCTAAACTACTCTTATCTTGCAGATTTCTTCCAAACTTACTGTGCAAAGCGTCTTTAGACAGATACGAGATGTGTGCGGCCATTCTCGCAACTGAAAGACCCTTTAGAGGTTTATTGTCAGAATTATAATAGTTACCTGAATTCCAATTTGGATCAGCCATAATAGATTGTCTAGCAAGTTCATTTAATGCAATATTCTGTGCTGAATGGTTTGTTGCGGTTGCGATTGGAATAGCAGAATGAACCATCTCAGGAAATTTTGATAGCCATTCAAGAACTAGCATTCCCCCCATTGAGCCACCAGTCACGCAAAAAATTTTTTCAATACCTAAATAGTCAATAAGGAGCTTTTGAGCTCTCACCATATCAGCAATTGTAATAACTGGAAAATCTGTACCATATACTTTACCAGTTTCTGAATTTATTTCTTTTGGACCAGTTGACCCCATGCAGCCACCAATGACATTTGGACAGACTACAAAAAATTTATTTGTATCAATAGGCTTTTCAGGACCAACAATATATGACCACCATCCCTCTTTTTTTGTAATTGGGTGATTGCTCGCAACATACTGATCACCAGTAAGAGCGTGGCAAATCAAAATAGCATTATCTTTGGCATCATTTAATTTGCCGTATGTTGTATAAGCTGTTTTAAAGCTTTTCAGTGATTTACCACAATCCAGTACAAGGGCCTGTTCTGTTGCTAATTCTACTATTTTATTTTCATTCATTTTGTTTAATCCAAAAAAAAACCACCTAACAACTAAGTTTGGTGGTTTATATACCTCTTTAGCTGCATTTTTACAGCGCCCGCAAGCTGTGCTCAAATCGGCGCAGTCACTGTATTATATATTCAAATCAGTAATGTCAAATTAGAAGATTAAATATTTCAAAGATTTTCTTTCAAAATAAACAATATTCACCTATTTATACCCAATTATTATATGAAAAATTTAAAAAATATTAATATCTATGAAGGTGGAATTTCATCAATTCCAGGTAAAAAAAATGTAGTTAAAGTGTCTTCTAATGAATCACCTTTTGGACCCAGTATTAAAGTAAAGAAAGCTATTTCAGAAAGCCGACTTAAGACAAATAAGTATCCTGACGGTAATTGTATCGAGTTAAAGGAAGCTATCTCTAAAAGTTTTAAATTAAAGAACAGCAATCTTTTTGTTGGAAACGGTTCAGATGAGATACTTGGTATTGCATGTCAGCTATTTTTAAACAAAGGTGATGAGGTTATTATTCCAAAGCATAGCTTTTTAATGTTTGAAATCTATTCCAAAATAAGTGGTGGAGTTATTAAAAGATCAGCAACAAAAAATCTTCGAGTAGATTTAGAAAGTTTATTAAAATCAATTACAAAAAAAACAAAGATTATTTTTATTGCTCAGCCTAATAATCCAACAGGTTTTTATTTGTCAAAAAAAGATCTCACAACGCTTATCAATAAAGTTCCAAAAAAAGTAATGATTATAATTGATGCAGCGTACGCCGAGTATATGACTGATAATGATTACTCAAATGGTCTTGAGTTTGCACAAAAAAACATGAATGTAATTGTTACACGTACGTTTTCTAAAATATATGGACTAGCTTCCCTTAGACTAGGCTGGTGCTATGCTCACAGTAATATTATTAGTTCTATGAACAAAGTCAGAGGGCCATTTAATGTGAATCATTTGGCGCAAGTTGCAGGAATTCAAGCATTGAAGGACAGAAAATATACAAATAATTCAAAAAAACATAATATGTTATGGCTTAAAACTATGAATAAAGAATTAAGTAAACTACCTATAAAAGTTTATGACAGTAGGGCTAATTTTTTACTTATAGATGTAGGAAATTCAGTATTTAAGCTAAATAAGTATCTTTTATCCAAATCAATCATTATTAGGTTAATGGAAAAATATAATTTACCAACTTGTATAAGAGTTTCAATTGGTACTGCAAACGAAAATAAAAAAGTCCTTAAGGCATTTAAAGATTTTTATAAATGACAAATAATAAAAAACTATTTAACCAAATTTCTATCATTGGGTTAGGCTTGATTGGTTCATCATTGGCATTGTCTATTAGGAAAAGTAAAATCTCGTCAAGAACAGTAGGCTACTCTAGATCGCCTAAAACCAGAAATACATCTAAAAGACTCAAGTTAGTTGATAAGGTGAGCAATAAATTAGAAGACTCTGTAAGAGGGTCGGATCTAATTATAGTTTGCACTCCTTTAAGTAGTTACGCAAATATAATAAAAAAAATTATACCTCGCATATCAAAAGGTACGATTATTT
>JACWEC010000030.1 GCA_014653725.1 Pelagibacterales bacterium SAG-MED32
TTTTTTTCAATTCTTTTTCTATTTGAGGACCTCCACCGTGTACCACAATAACCTTAATACCCAACTGATTTAACAAGGATATGTTTTTTGCAAATGATTTTAAAAGTGCAGGTTTAGTTAAAGCGTATCCTCCATACTTAATAACGATAATTTTATTATTATACTTTTTTATAAAAGATGAAGTTTTGTCATGAAATTTTTTACCAGTTGCCCAATACTTTGCTAAAAGCTGTTTGCTTTCAGGCTGTTTATTTTGAAGAGACATTTTATTAATTTGTTTTTATCGTGGTTCTTTTAGTAATAATCCACTGCTGAATGATTGAAAGAACGTTATTCGTAGTCCAATAAATCACTAATCCAGCTGCAAATTGTGCCAATAAGACTGTTATAAAAAATGGAAAAAACATAAATATTCTCGCTTGAATTGGGTCAGGTGGTGCTGGATTTAATTTTTGTTGAATGTACATGGTTACTCCCATTAACACTGGCCAGATGCCAATAATCATAAAAGAAGGTGGATCCCATGGAATTAAGCCAAATAAATTAAATATAGTTGTAGGATCTTTTGCTGCCAAATCTTGAATCCATCCATAAAAAGGTGCATGTCTCATTTCAATGGATACAAAAAGCATTTTGTATATCGCAAAAAAGAAAGGGATTTGAATAAGTATAGGTAAACACCCCGATATTGGGTTCACTTTTTCTTTTTTGTATAACGCCATTAAAGCTTGTTGTTGCTGAGTCCTGTCATCTTTATATAGATCTTTTATTCTCGTCATTTCTGGTTGGAGCATTTTCATTTTTGCCATTGAAACGAATGACCAGTTTGCTAGCGGGAAAAAGACTATCCTTGTTATGACTGTTAGGTAAATAATAGCCAAGCCGAAATTACCTGACAATTGAGAGAAGAAGTAAATAACATTAAATAATGGTTTAGTTAAGAAGTAGAACCAACCCCAGTCAATCGCAAGATCAAAATTATAGATTCCATAATCTTCTTTGTATCTGTCAATTAATTTAGCCTCTTTGGCTCCAATAAAAATTTGACTATCAACAGTATGTGTTTCGCCACCAGGCACATTCGTGGCATTTAAAGATCTATAATAAGCAATATAGCCATTATCGTAAGTATAAATAGCTTTAAAGGATTTTTCTTGATCAGGTATCAATGCAGCCAACCAGTATTTATCAGTTATACCAACCCAGCCATTGTCACTTTCAAAATTAAGTGTTTCTTGATCATCCTTTAAATCACTGTAGTCAATAAGTTCAAGTTTTTCTTTGAGAACTCCAAGCAATCCCTCATGAAGAATAAACATTCCTGATAAAGAGGGTGATTGTTTCCGAGTTACTTTGCTTGCATTATTAATAACAATATTATTAGTAGAGTTATTTATGACTTTTTGAGTGACATCGAACATGTAATCTTCATCAAGGGCTATACTCGTGATGAAAGTTTGTCCGGTATTATTTGACCATTCAAATTCAACATCATTTGAAGTGTCTAAAACTGAGACATTATTTCTGATTTTCCATACCGTTTCAGCATTCGGTGTTTCAAATGCAGCATCTTGATTTTTTATCCATCCAAAAGTTACCTCGTATCCGTTGAAGGTATCTAGGGGTTGAAGAAGTCTAATCTTTTCTGATTCTTCTTCCTGTGTTTCATTATATTTCTTTAAAACAATATCATCGATTTTAAGACCTTTTAAATTAATTGATCCAATAATACTCTGAGTATTTATTTTAACTCTTTGATCTTTGCTTAGGGCTTCACTCAAATCAATAGTGTTTGCATTATCAATGCCAAGTGAGTCTTCAATCTCGGCTATCGCTTCCATGTTTAGTTCATCTGAGTTAACTTCAGATACTTCTTCATCAAGACTAAACTCATCTAAATTTTGCTGCTCAGGAGCTTCAAAAAAGAAACTCCATATGAAAAGCACACCAATTGAGAGAATTATCGCTAAAATTAAGTTTCTACTTTCCATTTACTTATTTCTTTCCTTCGGTACAGGGTCATATCCCTCAGAGCCCCCAAGAAATTTTACTGGATGACATTTGCTAATTCTTTTCATTCCAAGATAAGTTCCTTTGAGTGCGCCGTGATATTGAATAGCTTCTTTTGTATATTCAGAACATGTTGGCAGAAACCGACACGAGCTTGGAAAATAAGGTGAGATCAATCTTTGATAAATTGTAATTAAGAATAGGAAAAAATATTTAATCATAAAATTATCTGTGTATTTTCTTTAATGCTATTAGCATTTCATTTTCTAATTTTTCAAAATCTTCAACCATTGCATTTTTCTTTCCAATGATGACATAATTCCAGTTTTTAATGCCATAGTTCCCTAATATTGTATTTGCTAGCACTCTTAATCTTCTTTTAATTTTATTACGAACTACCGCATTTCCATTTTGTTTTGAGACGGTATACCCAACCTTAATTTCATTGCTATTCTTAACCTCAAATGCTTGTAAAAGAAAGGATCTACTCCGATAAAATAGACCTTTTTTAGCCTCTAGAAAATCCTTAGAGGATTTTAGTGTAACTAGACTTTTCATGATGAACTGATTAGTTAGGCCGAAAGAACTTTTCTACCTTTAGAGCGACGTCTAGCCAAGATTATACGACCATCCTTAGTAGCAGATCGGGCTCTAAAACCGTGCCGTCTTTTCTTTACTAGATTACTGGGCTGAAACGTTCTTTTCATAATAAATTAGTTAGATTGAATTAGTGAAATGGCTTATAAATTGCATTCATTATATAGTCAAATAATATTCATTAATTAAGTCAAATGTTCAAAAACAAGATAATAAACATCATAGTTGGCATCACCTTATTTGTATCTGTTCTCTATTTACTGGGCAAATATAACCCCATATCAATGGAATTTTTAATAGATCAAAATGGCCTAATCCAAGACTATATTATTGTAAATCCAGTTTTATCCATATTTTTCTGTATACTGATAATAGCCCTTATGATCTCAATTATGGGACCAATTACACCTGTTTGCATTCTGGCAGGTTTCTATTTTGGTATTTACATTGGGTTGATTATTGCAATCATAGGAGAAGTGATTGGAGCTATGGTGGTATTTGTGTATGCTCGGTATTTCTTCAAAGGATATATTCTTAGACAGTTTGGTTCAAGATTTGATAAATTTAAAGAGGGCTTTAATAGAAATGCAATAAGTTATCTTCTCTTTATAAGGGTAATTGGAGGAGTACCTTTTGGAATACAGAACTTGCTTCCCGCAGTATTGGACATGAAATTAAGAGACTACTTTATTGCAACCATATTTGGCGTAATCCCCTGGGCATATATTCTTGTAAGTATTGGAAATGGCGTTCAAGATATAGTTGATACACAAAGTTTCTCTAGTGAAGACCTTCTTAAAGTAGAGTATTTGCTTCCAGTACTTTTAATTAGTTTAATTGTTATAATTCCCGTGATTTATAAATTTATAAAAAAAAGATTTTAGTTTATTAATAAAAGGGTAGCTTATAATTAATTCTACATGCGCCGGTGGCTCAGCTGGATAGAGCACCAGACTACGAATCTGGGGGTCGGGAGTTCGAATCTCTCCCGGCGCGCCAAAAAAATATTATGTTT
>JACWEC010000031.1 GCA_014653725.1 Pelagibacterales bacterium SAG-MED32
TACACATTGCAGAGTCAGATCACGCTTTAATTGCTTTTGCTGGGGCTCGAGTTATCGAAGGAACGGTAAAAGAAAGTTTGCCAGAAAATTTTCAAAGAAGCTCTTATGTTCAGAAAACTGGGTTTGTGGACTTAATTCTCGATAGAAAAGATCTTCAAGAAAAAATTGGGATTTTAATTTCAATTCTATTAAATAAGAAACCTGTTATAAGCTCTGAAGAACATGAAACTTCAGAAAATAGTCAGTCACTTACAAAAGCTGCATCCTAAAGAAATAGATTTAAGTTTAGACCGTATAAAAATTCTTTGTGAAAAATTAGACAATCCTCAAGAAAAAATAAAAGCAATATCAGTGGTAGGAACAAATGGTAAGCAATCTACCATTAATGCAATTTTTTCGATTCTTAAAGAAGCAAAAGTAAAAAGCAATGTTTATACGAGCCCTCACATTCAAAAAATCAATGAGAGGTTTGTTTTTAATAATAATATGCTTAATGATGATGAATTAATTGATCTTTTTGAAGAAGTTGAAAAAATAAATGATCAAAATCCCTTAACTTTTTTTGAGGCTTTGTCTGCTTGTTATTTCTATAAGGCCGCTCAATATCCAAATAATATTAATTTAATAGAGGCAGGTTTGTTTCATAGGTTTGACGCAACTAATATTCTAAAAAATAATTTAGCAAGTATTGTATGCTCTATTAGTAAAGATCATCTTGATTGGTTACCAGAGGATCAACAAACTATTGAAAAAATTGTATTTGAAAAAACATCCTCTCTTTTAAATTCTAATATAATTGTATCTAAACAAAACTCGGTTAAAACAACTGAAAGTATCAAAAAATCAATTTCACAAAACTTATCTAATAAATTGTTTTTTAATGAAGATTATAGTTATTCTAATGGAGAAAACGGTTTTTTTTATTATGAAGATAAATTTGGTGGCTTAAAACTACCATTGCCAAATATTCTTGGACAATTTCAGTTAGAAAATATTTCAACAGCAATAGCAACAATAAGACAGTTAAATTTAGAAGTTAAAGATGATGATATAAAAAATGCAATTACCAAAATTGAGAGTATTGGCAGATTACAAGAAATAAAGTCTGGAAAAATTAAAGATCTAATCAAAAATAACCAATTATTGTTAGATGGAAGTCATAACGAAGATGGTGCTAGAGTTTTAAATGAATATCTCCAAACCTTAGATTGTAATAAGCATTTTATTATAGGAATGATGTCTAATAAAAATCATGAAGAATATATTAGCCACTTTAAAGATATATCATCTCTAACCACTGTTGATATTCCTAATCAGCAAAACGCTATCAGTGGTAAAAAATTAAAAGAAAAATTTCAAAATGTTTTTAATACTAAATACGAGGACAATATTGAGAAAGCAATTAAGTCCTTAACACTTAAAGAAAACGATATATTAATAATTACAGGATCTTTGTATTTAGCTGGCGAAATATTAAACTTAAATTAGATATTTTTTTCTAAAAACTCTTTCATATGACTTTCTGGTACGCCACCAACTTTTCTGTCAACCTCAACACCTTTTTTATAGATTATCACTGTTGGAACACCTCGTATTCCCGCAGCACTTCCAGTATTAATACCGCCATCTTCTATATCAGCGTAATAAAAACCAGCCTTGTCTTTATACTCAACAGCAAGCTTGTCCATAATTGGTTTTAAGGACTTACAAGGCCCACACCAAGCTGCACTAAACTGGATTACCGAAACGTCTTCACTTTTAATTTTGTTTTCAAAATCTTCATCTTTAAAATCTGTAAGCATAAATCCTTTCTATAAACTTGTATCTTAAAGTCAACTAGGCAATTTCATATTTTTTTTCGATAGACATAATAAAATCATTAATTTCATCTAGTTTATTTAATTCAATTTTATTGTCTCTTTTATCCGCTTGGTCTCTCAAATAGTCGATTTCATTATATGCCATATTTACTGTTTGCCACTTCTCCTTATTCTTACTTAGTATGCGTCTAGCAATTTCACTTTTAATATTTTTATATAAATCAGGTGGTAAAATTTGAGGTGCCTCTTGATAAATTATTTTTTGACCAAACCAACTACATCTTTTATCTTGAAATTTATCTAATAATCTCAACTTATCTTCCCAAGATGAACTATGCCAGGTTTTAAAAAGAGCAGTATCTTTATTTGGAATAAATTTTTCATACAAAGTTTCTTCAGGTAACAAATCTTCCTGAGTTTTAGTTTGCTCTTTTTCCTCTGCTGCCTCTCTATTTATAATTTGTATATTTTTACAAAAATTTTCATTATTTCTGACCATTTGCGCTCTTCTTTTAATTGTTTCTAAATCTAGGTCTGAATAGGGTTTTTGTTTAAGTGCAAATTGTTTATCTAAAATGACTGGAGCTTTATTAGTTTTTAAAACTCTTAAGGGTTTTGGACTATATTTTTTAAAAATATCTCTTAACTGATTTACTGTTAAGTTTAATAGTGGTTCTGGATCTCTCCTTAAATCCCAAACGTATCCCCATGATGCATAGGATGGATGAAAACAATGATTCGGATGTAGTGTGCTGGTAAGATACATCATATTTCTACCCTTCACATTTTCAAAAATAGAATATATGCCTTCATTTTTTAAAAACGTTTCTACACTTGTTTTAGTTGATGTTTTTAAAAATGTTTCCCAATTTTCTTTATGTTTATCCTTAATAATTCGAAGGACCTTTAATGAATTTAGAGCATCAACGTAGGCAGTGTGGCTTGCTGAAGTGTCAAAACCTTGCATCCTTGATAAGGATTCTAATGCAAGGCTAGCGTTACCAGCTTGTGTTAATTCTGTTTTTAAAGTTTCAGAATTTAAGGTTTGAGCTGCCCTAGCTATGTGTAAACCATCATGTTCACTATTAGGCGATGAGTGAGTAGCGTAAGGATAGCGATTGCCCTTAAAAAAATTAAAATGAAACATTCTTCGATCAAAATTCAAATTTGACCAGCCCATAAACATTGCTGGAGCACACTTAGAGAAAAAGTTTTCAACAGCACCTAAAAAGTCATAATGTGAATAATTGCCTTTAGTTAATAAATCAATGCTAGTTGAATTAACAAGTAAAGCCTTTGCACTTGGCACCTCGCCTTCCGGCATTCGCCCTCTTATATTTAACTTTCCAATTTCTTTTAAATTTTTATCAACTACAACAGCCCCAACCTCAATTATGGATCCCCATATTGTTGAATTTGTGGTTTCAGTATCGTAAATTACAATCTTATCCATTTTTTATTAAACTAAGTTATTCATCTCATTAAATTTTTTTAATCTACCTAAAAACAAATTTTGATATGTTATTAGTTCAGGCCCTTGAATCTTAAACTCTTGAAATAAATTATCCACTGTACAAACTAGAATAACACATGCATTAATATTG
>JACWEC010000032.1 GCA_014653725.1 Pelagibacterales bacterium SAG-MED32
TTTGGTATTAAAGAACATATAATATTCCCAGAAGTGAGTTTTGATAGAGCAGATAAAGTAAGAGGTATTGATGTTGTAATAGTAATATCATCTAATAGCAAAGAACATAGTTTTTCATTACTCAAAAAGATGAATTTTCCATTCATAAAAAAAGGAGATAACTAAGATGGCTAAATTAAGCTCAATTAACAAAAATAACAGAAGAATTAAACTTTCAGACAAATTTTATAAAAAAAGAGCCAAACTTAAAAAAATAATTATGGATAAAAAAATTTCATTAGAAGAACGATTTAAGGCACAACAAAAACTTTCCAAGTTACCACGTAATTCAGCAAAAAATAGAGTAATGAATAGATGTCAAATAACTGGGAGACCTCATGGTGTTTATAGAAAATTAAGAATATCAAGAATTGCACTAAGACAACTTGGACTACAAGGAAAAATCCCAGGTTTAATTAAATCGAGTTGGTAGAAAGGAATTATTATGAGTTTAAGCGACCCAATAGGAGATATGATAGCGAGAGTTAAAAACGCTCAAGCTAGAAATCACAAAAAAGTAAATTTACCCTCTTCAAATTTTAAAAGTAAAATTGCTGATATTCTTAAAAACGAGGGTTTTATCAGAGATTTTAAAGTTTTAAATGAACAAAATAAAAATATTTTATCTTTAGAACTTAAATATCATTCTGGCAATCCTGTTATAAGTAATTTTGAGAGAGTTTCAAAACCTGGTAGAAGAATTTTTTCAAGTGCAGATAGTTTGCCTAAGATAAATAACGGCTTAAACGTTGAGAAAATTGTCAATTTTAGCTGTTATTTGCTCAATTTTAGAACTGCCATCTATCTCGTAAAAATTTGGGTATTTAGAGTAGAAATCTAAAACAGGTTTAGTAGTTTTCATATATGTATCATATCTTTTGATTATTGTATCTGATTGATCATCAGATCTTTTCTCTATAATTTTTCTCAGCTTAATCCTTTTAATAATTGTATCCTTATTTACATTTAGAAAAAAAATAAAATCTATTTTTTGATTTGATTTTTTAAGTAATTGCTCAAGGTTTTTTGCCTGTAATAATGATCTTGGATATCCATCAAATATCAATCTATTATTTTTTTGTGGATCAAAAATTACATTTTCTATTAATGTATTTACTATTTCGTCATTTACAAACTTTCCATCATTCATATCTTTGATAATTTTTTTACCAATTTCAGAATTTTTTTGAATTTCTTCTCTAAGCATATCACCTGTTGATATTTGAAAATTATTTAATTTTTTTACCAGATATTTTGCTTGTGTACCTTTACCAGCACCTGGTGGTCCAAATAAAATTAAGTTCACTTTTTGAAATTACCTACCGAATTTAGTTTTTTTAATTAGTTGTTCGTATTGAGAACTCATAAGTCTAGTTTGAATCTGTGTTACTGTATCAATTGCTACAACAACAACAATTAATATTGAAGTACCACCTAAATAAAATGGAATTGGATAATTTGCTATTAAAAATTCTGGCATCAAACAAACTAAAGTTAGATACAAAGCGCCAATAGTTGTCAATTTAGTTAAAATATTTTCAATATAAATTGCTGTGCTTTCGCCTGGTCTAATACCAGGGACAAAACCTCCATACTTTCTTAAGTTATCAGCAGTTTCAGTTGGATTAAATGTTATTGATGTATAAAAAAATGTAAAAAAGATAATGCCTGATGCATATAACAACATATATAAAGGTTGTCCTTGCGTAAAATATGAGCTTAAATTTAGAAACGTTTCACTCTCAGAAATATTAAAATTTGAAAAGGTTACTGGCAGTAAAAGCAAAGCTGAGGCAAAAATAGCTGGAATTACACCTGCCTGATTTATTTTCAGGGGAAGATGAGATGACTCACCACCGTACATTTTATTTCCAACTTGTCTTTTTGGATAATTAATAAGAATTTTTCTTAAAGCACGTTCCATAAAAACAATAAATAATATAGTTAGTATTAATAAAACAAATATAGCGATAATCATTAAAGTTGATATTGCTCCAGTTCTACCCAACTCAAATGTTGTCACTAACGCTCGAGGTATTTCAGCAACAATACCAGCAAAAATTATCAAAGATATTCCATTTCCTATTCCTCTTTGAGTTATTTGTTCACCTAGCCACATCAAAAAAATTGTGCCAGCGACAATTGTTGTTACTGTTGAAATTTTAAAAAACAAACCTGGGTTTATTACTAAGTTTGCTGATGTCTCTAATCCTACAGATAAACCATATCCTTGAACAGTAGCAAGTAAGACAGTGCCGTATCTTGTTATTTGTGTTATTTTTGCTCTTCCTGTTTCACCTTGTGCTTTAAGATTTTTAAAATAATCAGTTACACCTGTTAATAATTGAACAATGATTGATGAAGATATATAGGGCATTATCCCAAGCGCAAAAATAGCCATTCTGCTCACAGCTCCTCCTGCAAACACATTGAACATTCCTAATAATCCCTTTTGATTACCCTCCATTAAAATTTTTAATTGTTCTGGGTCGATTCCAGGTAATGGAACGAAAGTACCAAATCTGTAAACAGCTAAAATTGCAATTGTGAATATTATTCTGTTTCTTAAATCATTACTTGAAGATGACGAGCTCATTTCTTAAGTTATTACTTCTTTAATTGTATTGATCCGCCAACTTTTTCAAGTTTAGCTAATGCTGATCTTGATGCTAAATCTGCCTCAATATTAATTTTATCCTTAATTTCACCTGTCCCTAAAATTTTAAGTTTTTTTGAATTTTTATTTATTAGGTTTAATTTTTTAAGGGTAGACGAGTTGAGAACATCATTTGTATTAATAGTTTTTTTATTTATGAGGAATTGAATTTTATCTAAATTTAAAATCGCAATATTTTCTTTTTGTAAAGGATTAAAACCACGTTTTGGCAAACGTCTATATAATGGCATTTGACCACCCTCAAAGCTTTTGATAGCAACTCCTGATCTAGATTTTTGCCCTTTAACTCCCCTACCTGAAGTTTTGCCTTTACCCGACCCTATTCCTCGTCCAACTCTAATCTTGGGTTTTTTTATTTTTAATCTATTATTTAATTCTATCATTATCCTCTTTTTTCAATTATTTCTGAAATTTTTTTATTTCTAATTGATGAAATT
>JACWEC010000033.1 GCA_014653725.1 Pelagibacterales bacterium SAG-MED32
ATCTATTTTCTGGAACAGAAAAAGACATCACTGAAGAAAATATTCAATCGCGAACAAGAGGAGCGATTTTGATGGCCTATTCAAACAAATTTGGCCACATGGTTATCACCAATGGTAATAAATCTGAGGTATCTGTTGGCTATTCGACACTCTATGGAGATATGTGTGGAGGATTCTCAGTCGTTAAAGATATTTACAAAACTGATTTATTTAAATTGTCAGAATGGAGAAACAAAAATAAGCCCTCTTTATCGTTGCTCGATAAAAATGAGATTATACCAAATAATATTATAACCAAGGAACCTACAGCTGAATTAAAAGAAGATCAGAAAGACAGTGACTCACTTCCACCCTATGATGTATTGGATAAAGTATTGTACCATCTTGTGGAAAAAGAAAGTTCAGTAAAAGAAATTGTAGATCAAGGATTTGATAAAGAATTAGTTAAAAGAATTCAAAATCTACTCTACAATTCAGAATATAAAAGAAGACAAGCAGCACCAGGCGTGAAGATTTCTGAGAGAAATTTTGGCTATGACAGAAGATATCCGATCACGAACGCATTTAGAGATATGGAAAATTAAATGACAACAGTAACAAGGTTTGCACCAAGTCCAACAGGTTTATTACATCTTGGAAACATCAGAACGGCATTAATTAATTGGCTGTATGCACGAACCAACAACGGGAAATTCATTTTAAGAATTGATGATACTGATTTAGAACGATCAAAAGATGAATATATTTCTCAGATCAAATATGATCTTGATTGGCTAGGGATTGATTATGATGAAACGTTCAATCAATCGTCTCGTTTCGACAGATACAGGGAGCAATTCGAGAAATTAAAAGCTGATGGCAGAATTTACCCTTGCTATGAAACACCCGAAGAACTTGAAAGAAAAAGAAAATTGCTCATCGCAGCTGGTGGCAAGCAAGTTTACGACCGGTCTGCAATGGAATTAACAGACCAACAAAAGAAAGACTACGAAGCAGAAGGAAGAAAACCCCACTGGAGATTCTTATTAAAAACTGAACGTATGAAATGGGATGATTTACTTAAAGGTGAAATAGATATAGACCTCACCAGTTTGTCTGACCCTGTTTTGTTTAGAGAGGACGGAGTTCCTTTGTATACTTTTAGTTCAGCTGTAGATGATATTGACTACGATATAACCAACGTAATTAGAGGAGACGACCATACAAGCAATACAGCTGTTCAAGTAGAAATTATCAATGCGTTGGACCAAAATAAAATAACTTTTGCCCATCACGCCTTACTAAAAGCATCAAGTGGAGATAAATTGTCAAAACGAGACAATGTCATATCCATTAGTAGTTTCAGGGAGGCGAATATGGAGCCTATATCAATACTAAGTTTATTGGCGACTATCGGCACGTCTAATTCTATCGAATTAAAAGACAATATAGATCAAATAAAAAGTGAATTTAAATTGAGTACAATTTCAACGTCACCTGGTCGAATTGAAATTGATGTATTGAATGCTCTCAATAAAAAACAGGTTCAAAAATACAATTTTAGTGAGATCGAAGAGAGATTAAAAAAGATTGATGAAAAAATTGATCAAAAGTTTTGGGAAACAATCAGAGGCAATCTGAATGTTGTTGAAGATATAAAACAATGGACGGACATTGTATTTAATAGTGAGACCATTAAGCCTTCTGATAAAGATTATATTAAGATTGCAATGGAATTGATCCCTGATGATCCATGGAATGATGAAACATGGGGACTATGGACTTCGGCCATAAAAGAGAAAACTGGCAGAAAAGGAAAAGAGTTATTCTTACCTCTTAGAGAAGCCTTTACAGGACTTAATCATGGTCCAGAAATGAAACTACTTATTCAATTACTGGGCAGAGAAAAAATCATAGAAAGAGTTGAGTTATAAATGTCACTGAATTTATACGACACATTCTCAAACTCAAAAAAAAAGTTTGAACCAATTGATCCAAAAAATATCAGAATGTATGCTTATGGTCCTCGATCCCTCAAAAGAAGAAATGGCCAGAGATATTTTTAAGAAGTGGGATCTTGAATTTGAAGTGATTGGCAAAGTAACAGATACAAAAAGACTTATCCTCATGATGAACGGCAAAGAAGAAGCCAGCATACCTATTAACATATTAGTTGAAGATGCTCCTGAATATCAAAGAGAATACATTGTTGAAGAACCATCTCCAATTAAAGAATACAAATCAGAAGACTTCGATCAGAATAATATTTTAAAGGACTTAAACACCATGATTATGCATCCTGATCTTAGTAGCCGGAAATGGATATGGGAACAATATGATCATATGGTCATGGCAGATACTGTGGTAAGACCTGGATCCGATGCAGCAGTAGTGCGTGTTCACGGAACTAATAAAGGTCTGGCCATGAGCACAGACTGTTCTCCAGTATATTGCAAACACAACCCTTATGAAGGTGGTAAACATGCAGTTGTTGAAACATGGAGAAACATCATAGCTTCAGGCGCCCTACCAATCGCTATTACAGATTGTATGAACTTTGGTAATCC
Organism: Pelagibacterales bacterium SAG-MED32; assembly: GCA_014653725.1. GTDB lineage: Bacteria > Pseudomonadota > Alphaproteobacteria > Pelagibacterales > AG-422-B15 > CACNXQ01. The sequence continues at coordinate 2,547 of JACWEC010000033.1, forward strand.
CGAGAAACCTGAAATCATGGGACAATTTGTGGAGTGTATTCGAGGCATGGGCGATGCTTGTTCAAAATTAAACTATCCTGTCGTTTCAGGAAACGTCTCACTCTACAACGAAACTAATGGTGAAGGCATATATCCAACACCGGCTATAGGAGGTGTTGGGTTGATCAAAGATTTATCAAATGTAAAAACTCTTTCATTAAAAGAAGATGGTAATTTTCTATGCGTGGTAGGAAAAACAGCCAATCACTTAGGCAATTCAAAGTATATATCTATTATTCAATCTAAAGAAGAAGGCGGAACACCTGAAATTAACTTAGACACTGAATTAAGAAATGGAAATTTTGTAATGGATGCAATAAATCAAAAATTAATTGCTTCAGCACATGACGTTGGTGAAGGAGGTATTTTAGTGGCTATATCGGAGATGTGTATGTCAGGAAATCTAGGAATATTAATAGAAAATGAGTCAGACTTTCCTCATGGCTATTTCTTTGCAGAAGATCAGTCTCGTT
>JACWEC010000034.1 GCA_014653725.1 Pelagibacterales bacterium SAG-MED32
CCTATATGTATAACTGTTGATTTCGAAACCTTAGAAGATGAAACGGTCACAATAAGAAACCGTGATACGATGCAACAAAAAAGAGTCTCAATAAAAGAACTTACAGCTGAATACCAAAAAATTTTTGAATAATTAAATATTTCTTCCAGGAAAATCAAATGTTTCGAATGGCCAAGATTCCTCAAGCCAACTTTTAATTGTGATTCCTAGTTCAGGTTCTAGACCCTCGCTCAAAAGATTTTCTTTGATCCAGAAAAAAACTTGAACTTCATATTGAGTATTCGCTGAAGGATAAATATAACAACAGCCTATAATTTTATTACTTTCTGGAGATAAAACAGTATACGCAAAAGAATGACCTAATGTAAACTCTCTTTGATGCCAACCAAGATCAACCAAATTTTCTTGTAAAGATAAACCTTTGGGCCATTCGCTGTTATCCATCAGTTTATAAAGATGATCTACGCTACTCATTACCACTTCGTAGTCTTCTTCTACATACTCTATTGTGAGTGGACGTAATACAAATTTTTTGGTTATAAATTCAGTTGGAGCATTAAATTCATTAGGAATGATTGATCTACTGTACATTCAGATATCTAATCCAAAATCTACATTATTGATGCTGTGGGTAAGTTGGCCTATAGAGATACGGTTTACTTTTGTCTTTGCATAAGACAAAAGATTTTTTAAATTTATTTTTCCCGATGCTTCACATTCAAATCTACCATTTACAATTTTAAGACAATTCTTGACCTGGCCTGGGGTCATGTTGTCTAATAAAACCACTTCAACTTTTTGATCAATAATTTCTTTAAGCTGTCTTATATTATCTACTTCAACTGTGATTTTTTTGTTTGGATTAAACTGCTTAAGTTTGTGAATGCATTCTTTTATGTTAGAATTTGTCTTCAAATGATTATCTTTAATGAAAAAGAAATCATCAAGTGTTTCTCTATTAATATAAGCCCCTCCAATTGTTAGTGCATATTTTTCAAGTTTACGAATGCCAGCAATGGTTTTACGAGTAGAATAGATTTTTGAGCCATATGGATTAGCTATATCTGAAAATTTTTTTGCTTTAGAAGCAATACCAGACATTAAGCCCAAAAAGTTCAGCGCAGTTCTCTCCGCAGTTAAGATATTTTGAGTTTTTCCTAAAATTGTAATTATTTTTTCTCCCTTCCTTACGAGTTCGCCATCTTTTTTAAGAATTTTAATTTTTAGTGATTTATCTAATTTTTTAAAGGTCTGTTCAGCAAATTTAACACCACATATTACAGCTTTTTCTTTAACAACAATTGTTGCTTTTGAAATAGATGATTTAGGAATTAATACTTTTGATGTTATATCGCCCTCTCTTCCCATGTCTTCAAAGAGAGCAGCAAGTATTAGCTGATTTATATATTTTTTAGTTAACAACTTTTTTATGATTTGCGTTATCAGCAAAATTTAAGATCTCTGTGATTTTGCTATTTAAATCTGAGAATTTGAGATCAAAATGCAAAATAAAATTATCTTCTGTATTTTTATAGTCAGATCTTAAGTGGCATCCTCTACTTTCTTTTCTCAAATATGCTCCGATAATTATAAATTTACTTACTAGTATCATATCATTTAGCTTAGCAGACAGACCTTTCGACTCTCGTTCAATCTTAAGAATATCATGAAGCCCCCTTATAATTGAGCTATGGTTTCTTACAATGCCAATATTTCTCATCATAGAAGAACGAAGTTGCCAAATATATTTCTTCGCTCTAATTCTATTTTTAGTTTTTTCTTTGTGCATTCTTATAAAGTCAGGATTAATTTTATTCACCTTTTTAATTGGTAAGCTATTTATATTTTTTGCGACAATTCTTCCAAATACCATAGATTCAAGTAATGAATTAGATGCTAAACGATTTGCACCATGTATGCCTGTTGCTGCAACTTCACCACAACACCAAAGTCCTTCTATTGAAGTTTTTCCTTCCAAGTCTGTTTTAACTCCTCCAATGTGATAGTGAGCGACTGGAAGTATTGGTAACAAATCTATTTTTGGGTTAAGGCCTGCTGCTTGACAGTACGATGCAACTTGAGGGTATTTTGTTTCAAATTCACTACTCACCTTGCGGCAATCAAGAAAGACAGAGTTTCCTTGCTCAATTTGTTTAAATAAATTTTGAGCAACTAGGTCTCTGGGTGCTAACTCATTTTCTGGATGAACCCCGAGCATAAACCTTTCCTCATTTTGGTTTACTAAATAAGCACCGTCACCTCTAATGGCTTCAGTAGCAAGTGGAGTGGGGTCCAAACCGAAATCAAGTCCTGTTGGATGGAATTGAATAAACTCCATATCAGTTAAAACTGCACCTGCTTGAGCAGCAAGGGCTATTCCCTCACCATAAGAGCTTCTTGGGTTAGTTGTATTTGCAAATATTCCTCCAAGGCCTCCAGTTGCAAGTACAACATTTGAACTTTCAATAACGACATGATTATCTGGAACATTATCTTGTACCAATCTTCCAACAACCCCATGTATAGTGTTATTCTCTGACATAATGCTATCTATTGAGACGTTTTCCAAAACAGTAATATTGTGACTTTCACGAACTTTTTCTATTAAACCCCTCATAATTTCAATGCCAGAACTATCGCCTTTCGATCTTACTATTCGGTTGCTGCTGTGTGCTGCTTCTAACCCTAAATCAAAAGAGCCATCATCATTTTTATCAAAGTTCACACCGAACCTTTCAAGATCACTAATAATATTTTCTGCCTCACTGACTACTTTGACAATGACATTATCGTCAGCAAGACCTTTTGCAGTTGCTAAAGTATCTTCAATATGACTTTTTACACTATCGTTAATTCCAACTGCTGCTGCAATGCCACCTTGGGCCCACATGCTTGAGGTATTCACTCCTAGAGTACTTTTAGTAATAATG
>JACWEC010000035.1 GCA_014653725.1 Pelagibacterales bacterium SAG-MED32
ATCAGTTGAAGATAAACAGATCATCAAAAATCTAAATTTAAAAATTGGTCCAGGTGAAGTTCATGCAATTATGGGTCCTAATGGGTCTGGTAAAAGCACAATTGCACATACATTAGCTGGGAAGCCTAATTATTTAGTTGAAGCTGGAAATGTAGACTTCAAGAATGAAGACCTTATAGCAAAAGATCCTTATGAAAGATCACTGCTAGGGCTGTTTTTGGCTTTTCAGTACCCCATAGAATTGCCTGGTGTTACAAACGCGTCTTATCTCAAGCAAATTCTAAATGCCCACAGAAAATCTCGTGGAGAAAATCCAATAGATGCGGGTGAGTTTTTGAAAATACTAAAAGAAAAATCAAGAAACTTAAATATTCCCATGGAAATGCATAGCAGATTTGTAAATGCAGGATTTTCAGGTGGAGAAAAAAAGAAAAATGAGGTCCTTCAAATGGACTTGCTTGATCCAAGTTTAATCATAATGGATGAGACCGATTCTGGATTAGATGTTGATGCACTTAAAAGTACTTCAGAAGCTGTAAATAAGCTGAGAGATGGAAAAAGGTCATTCTTAATAATAACTCACTACTTGAGACTGCTAGAATATATCGAGCCTGATCATGTCCACGTTTTTGGTGATGGATCTATAATAGAGTCTGGAGATAAATCTTTGGCTTCAAGAATAGATAATGAAGGGTATGAAGTTAAATGAAGTCAGTTAGCTCTTTAGATTGTGTCATAGAAATATCTGAAAAGATTAATATTCAGAACCCTTCTGATGAAATAAAGATAAACTGTTCAAACAGTGAGAGCAGTCCCACTATAGATATTGAAATTAAAAAATCTAAAATCAATAATCGTATTCATTTAACATGTAATGAAAAGCAAGATATCAAAGCTACTATCAATCTTCAAATACATGATAATGCTACACTAGAGTTTATAGATGAAGCAAATTATGAAGGTGCTACTGACATTAAAATGAATACCATTATGAGACCAAATGCTGTATTTGAAATATATAGATTTAACAAATTTAATGTGTCAACAAAGAATTCTTTTGTTCACAATTGTGATCTTCAATCTAACTGCATTTTTAGAGATTTTAACTTCTCAAATGGCTCAAAAGAAATGTCTAATATTACTAAAATTTCATTAAACGAAAAAAATTCTAAATATATTGGCAGTGGGGTGGTGATTACAGACTCTACTAACTGTAAAAATCAACTTGATATTTCTCATATGTCACAGTCTGCTATATCTGATTGTTCTTTCAAAACAGTTTCACGAGGCAAATCTAATGTCACATTTAAAGGCAAGGTTTTCGTAGATGACGATTGTTCAGACACGGTATCTAGTCAAATAAGTAAAGGTTTAGTTATGTCTGATGAATCAAAAATAAATTTAACTCCAATCTTAGAAATTAATAATGATGATGTCGTTTGCTCTCATGGAGCTGCTTCTGGTAAACCAGACGATTCAGTACTTTTTTACCTGGCTTCGCGAGGTATAGAAAAGAGCGACGCAGAAAAATTATATATGCAGGGTTTTCTTAGTGAATTTTTAAATAAAATTGAAAATGTACAAATGCAATCTAAAGCAAGGGATTACATTAACCAAAATTGCTAATAATGAATAAAGATAAAACTTTACATAAAGATATTAGAAAAGATTTTCCTATTCTTTCTAAAAAAATTCTTAAGACAAAGGATTTAGTATACTTTGACACGGCTGCTTCTGCACAAAAGCCACAAGTAGTCATTGATGAACTAAATCAATTCTACAAAAGTCACTATTCAAATGTAAGTAGAGGTGTTCATACGCTATCAGTAGAATCAACATTACGGTATGAAGATGCTAGAAAGAAAATACAAAGTTTCATAAATGCTAAATCAGAAAATGAAATAATTTTCACAAAAAGTGCAACAGAGAGCATAAATCTTGTAGCGCAAACATTTTACGATAAATATATGAGTACTGGAGATGAAATTATATTATCTCTAATGGAACATCACTCAAATTTAATACCATGGTATTTTTTAAGAGATAAATATGGAGTGGTAATTAAATTTGCAAACATAACTGAGTCTGGAGAGATTGATGTTAATCACTTTGAAAGTCTTATAACTCCTAAAACTAAAATTGCTGCCTTGACTCACCTTTCAAATGTGTATGGTAGTAAGATTGACGAAAAAGTCTCAAGTATTTGCAAAAGAAATAATGTAGCAATTTTATTAGACGGATGTCAGTCAGCCGCGCACTTAAAAATTGATGTACAAAAACTTGAATGTGATTTTTTTGTATTTTCGGGCCATAAAACATATGGACCATCAGGCATTGGAGTCCTCTATGGAAAAGAGAATCTTTTAGACGAAATGCCCCCTTATCAAGGCGGTGGAGGAATGATTGGAGAGGTAACAACTGATAAAGTTTCTTACGCTGAGTTACCTGCAAAATATGAGGCAGGTACACCTCCAATTGCTGAGGCTCATGGCTTGGGTATAGCGATAGATTATATGAATAATATAGGCATAGAAAACATAATTAATCATGAAGAAGAGCTCACTAAGTATGCTTATGAAAAAATTAGTGAACTTGACTTTGTTAAAATATATGGCGATGGAGATAATAGAAATTCAATTATTTCATTTAATATAGAAAATATTCATTCACATGAAGTCTCTTCATTTTTAGATGTAGAAGGGATTGCAGTACGAGCAGGGCACCATTGTTGCCAGCCACTTATGAAACATCTGGGTGTCAATTCA
>JACWEC010000036.1 GCA_014653725.1 Pelagibacterales bacterium SAG-MED32
TCAAATAATCATCTTTGATTTTTTTAATATCGGACATATTTATAGAATATTTGTTAACTCTAGAAAAACAACAATGAATATTAATTCAATGCTGCTTGAGCTTTTTTAACTATAGTTTTAAATGCTTCAGGATTATCATAAGCAATTTCAGCAAGTATTTTTCTGTCAATTTTAATACCAGATTTGCTTAATCCGTTAACAAACTTAGAATAAGTCATACCTTCAGCTCTTACCCCAGCATTTATCCTAGTAATCCATAGCGATTTAAAATCTCTTTTTTTATTTCTTCTGTCTCTGTAGGCATACTGCATGGCTTTTTCCATGGCCTGCCTTGCAGCTCTAATGGTATTTTTTCTTCTGCCCCACTGACCCTTAACTGCTTTTAAAACCTTTTTGTGTTTTGCTCTACTAGTTACACCTCTTTTTACTCTAGCCATTTTATCCTCTTAAGTTATACGGCATGTAAGATTTTACAATTTTTCCATCTTGTTTAGATAGTACCGTAGTTCCTCTTTGCTTTCTAATCTGTGAATTAGTTCTTTTTATCATGCCGTGTCTTTTACCCGCTTGGGCAGTTATAACTTTTCCTCTTGCAGATATTTTGAATCTTTTTTTTGCTGAACTTTTTGTTTTTAATTTAGGCATAATTTTTGTGGGGGTTATACAAATATTGTTATTAATTTACAACTACAAATATAGCTTATAAAGGCTGAATAACCATGATCATTTGCTTGCCATCAAACTTTGGCTGAAGTTCTACACGTCCAATAGCTTCCATATCTATTTTTATCTTATCCATAAGCTCATGCCCTAAACTGGAATGCTGAAGTTCTCTACCTTTGAACCTAATTGTAAATTTTACCTTGTCACCTTTTGCAATAAATTTTTGAGCATTTTTTATTTTAAATGAATAATCATGGACTTCAGTAACTGGTCGTAGTTTAATTTCTTTTAGTTCAATTTTTTTCTGTTTTTTCTTTGCTTTGTTTGCTTTTTTTTGTGCATCATATTTATATTTTCCCATATCCATAATTTTACACACAGGAGGTTTTGCATTAGGTGCAATTTCAATTAAATCTAAACCTTGTTCCTTAGCTCTACTAATAGCATCTTGTAAGTTTAGAATTCCTAAATTATCACCATCGCTTGCTATAACTTGAACATCTTGTGACGTTATTCTTTGATTTGTTCTAGGACCTCTAGATTTTGTTCTTCTCTGGAAATAGTTTTGTTTAAAATCTGCCACTTAGATTGAAGGTGCTTTATTAAGCGCAGAGTATTTCTTTAAGAATTCTTTTAAATCCATAGTTTCTTGTTTTTTAGAATCCAATCTTCTAATAGTTACTGTGTTACTGTCAACTTCTTTTTTTCCACATATTAGTAACATTGGTACTTTAGTTAATGAATGTTCCCTAATTTTATAATTTAAATTATGATTTTTTAAATCTACTTCAGAAGAAATCCCTGCTTTTTTTAACTGGCTATTTACTTCTTTTGCATAATCATCAAAATCACTCGAGATAGGGATTACTATTGTTTGAACTGGACAAAGCCAAAAAGGTAATTTCCCTGAATAATTTTCAATTAAAATTCCAATAAACCGTTCTAATGATCCAAATAAAGCTCGGTGAAGCATTACAGGAACTTTTTTATTTCCATCGCTATCAACAAATGAGGCGCCTAATCTACCTGGTAAGTTTAAATCTACTTGCAAAGTTCCACATTGCCAATCTCTTCCAATTGCATCTCTTAAAACAAATTCTATTTTTGGACCATAAAAAGCTCCTTCGCCCTTATTAATAGAATATTCTAATTTTGTTGCTTTAATTGCTTCTAATAAAGCGGCCTCTGATTTATCCCAAACCTGATCGTCACCAACTCTTAATTCTGGTCTATCTGAATATTTTAAAATTACTTCTTCAAATCCTAAATCTTTATAAATTTCCAAAATTAAATTAGTTACAGTTAAACATTCTTCCGTAATTTGTTCCTCTGTACAAAAAATATGAGCATCATCTTGAGTAAAAGCTCTAACACGTAATAATCCATGAAGTGCTCCTGAGGGCTCATACCTATGAACCTTTCCAAATTCTGACATTTTAAGTGGTAAATCTCGATAGCTTTTTAAACCTTGATTGAAAACCTGAACACAACCTGGACAATTCATTGGTTTTATTGCAAAAACTTTTTCATCAGGTGTAGTGGAAGTATACATATTTGCACCAAATTTTTCCCAGTGGCCAGATTTCTCCCAGAGTGAGCGATCTAATATTTCTGGAGTATTTATTTCCTGATATCCTGCAGTTTCTTGCTTCATTCTCATATACGAAATAAGTTTTTGGAATAAGCTCCATCCTTTTTGATGCCAAAATACAGATCCAGGACTTTCTTCTCTGAAATGAAATAAGTCCATTTCTTTTCCAATTTTTCTATGATCTCTTTTTTCTGCTTCTTCTATTCTATTTAAATAATCATCTAAGTCTTTTTGCGTAGACCAGCTTGTTCCGTATACTCTTTGC
>JACWEC010000037.1 GCA_014653725.1 Pelagibacterales bacterium SAG-MED32
ATTCTGGCTCTGGACCAAAGAATGCTTTATCACCTATACCTGAAGCTTTTAAATATTCCTCAGCTTTTTTAGCAACACCTCTTGGATCTCTTTCATAAGGAGATTTTTTCACAGCATCTAAAATATCACAAAATAAAACTACAGTATTATGAGATGTAAAAGGATCCATAAACATTCTTGCAGTATCTGGTTTTAAAATCATGTCAGACTCATTGATAGCTTTCCAACCAGCAATAGATGAACCGTCAAAAAAAACACCATCGTTTAACATTTCTTCATCAACGATTGTTGAATCCATTGTTAAATGTTGAAGTTTTCCTCTTGGGTCAGTAAATCTTAGATCTACAAATTCTGCTTCTTTTTCTTTAATAAATTTTAAAACATTTGCTGCGCTCATTTTGTCTCCTATATAATTTTATGAGTGGTAATTAACAAAATAATCACGAAAAATATTGCTTATTTAATAAATAACACCTATGCAATTTTCACATAAGTGGTGTATTTATGCAATATTATTAAACAAAGTTTTTTACAATACATGAACCCAATATTAGATAAAGAGCCCGTTAAAAGAGCAGAAAAATCAATAAAGGAATTTGATCCAAATCTTAAAATTGTCTGCTTAGAACAAACAGCTAGAACTGCGCAAGAAGCAGCTACAGCTTTAGGTTGTAATGTTGGAGCAATTGTTAAGAGTTTGCTTTTTAGTACAGGTGATAACTTTGTACTTTGTTTAGTGTCTGGAGATAAAAGATGCTCGTTAAACAAACTAAAAAAAACCTTAGATGAAAAAGATGTTTCAATGGCGAATCCTGATGATGTTAAAAAAGTTACCGGTTATACAATAGGAGGTGTTTCACCAGTAGGTCATTTAAGTAAAGTAAAAATTTATATTGATATTAACCTTGAGAGATTCACAACAGTTTTTGCAGCTGCGGGTCACCCAAATTGTGTTTTCAAAATAGAATTTAATCAATTAGCAAATTTGACATCAGGGGAAATGAAAGAGATAACTGAATGAGACAACCAAAATTAATTGATTATGTTTTATTAACCGTATTAGCTTTAATTTGGTCGTCTGCTTTTTTTAACATTAAGATTGCAACATATTCTTATGGACCGGTTACAATTGCACTTGGAAGAGTAATTTTTGGTGCTATTCCAGTATTACTCTTATGTTTTTATAAAAAAATTAAGATCGAAGCTTTCTCGAAGGATTGGCATTGGTTTGCAATAATTGGTTTTATAAATTTAGTGGCACCTTTTTTTTTAATAAGTTATGGTGTGAAATCGGTACAGAGTAATTTGGCGGCAATATTGATGTCTACCACTCCCTTAAGCTCAACAATTCTTGGGCATTTCTTTACTAAAAATGAAAAATTTAATTTCATAAAAACATTTGGGATACTTATTGGTTTTTCTGGAATTATTTATCTATTTTCGGACAATCTCTTAATAGATGATAATAATTTTATTTCTGCACTAGCAATTTTGCTTGGATCAACTTGCTACGTAATTGGTGGTGTTTTAACTTTAAAAATAAGTAAGAAGAAAAACGAAAATGTAACAGGTTCAATTTTAATATGGGCTATTATAATTTTAATACCATTGGCTAGTTTTATTGAACAACCATGGAGTCTTAAACCTAGTATAGGTTCTACGATTTCATTAATATATTTAGGAGTGGTGTCAACAGGTCTAGCTTGGCTTTTAAGGTTTAGAGTTTTAAAAACCAATGGTTTAATATTTCAATCACAAGTATCTTATTTAATACCAATTTTTGGAATGATTTTAGGGTACATTTTCTTAAAAGAAATGATTACCTCAAAAGTTGTGGTTTCATTGTTAGCAGTCCTTGTTGGATTATACTTTGTAAAAAAAGGTGATATTAAAAAAAATTATTTAAGTTATTAGATTACTTTTTAAATAAAATTCTAACATTAAATGAAAATGATCTTCTTTCTGCATCAATATTAAAAGGATATGCAGTATGCATTAAATAGTTGGGGAAAAGTAAAAGATCTCCAACTTTTGGGTTTAAATTATAAATACTTTCACATAAGAAGTTTCTTTGACCATTTATAAAGTCAATAGTTCCATTAGTTTTAATTTTCTTATTTTTGATTGACTTATTTTGATTCATATTTTTTGGTATTTTTAGATAGCCAACACCTGATAACTGACCATTATGATAATGAATTGGGTTGTATTCATTTTTTAACTGCTTAACTACCCAAAGGTTTATTATTTTTATTTCTTTTATTTTTTCGATTTTTGATACTTTTAAGTAACTCTTTATATTTTTAATTAATTCTTTAGATAAATTTTTTTTAATAAAAGAGGTAGAAATTTTTAATTCATTTTTAATTTGGCTAGCAAGCTTAGGGCTGTAATCATTTTTTTTTGTAATTATA
>JACWEC010000038.1 GCA_014653725.1 Pelagibacterales bacterium SAG-MED32
ATCTTTTTCCATTTCATGCTGAGGAAAGTCTGTTTCTTCTTTTGACTGGAGCTTATCAGGCGATTTTATTGTTCCTTTTCCATACCTATTTTTTGCCATATTTCCTATATTTTCATCAACCCCGCTTAATTTATATTGATTTAGTAGTTTTATAGTATTTTGAATATCTAACTTCGTCATAAACAAATTGAATTATAATGCTTATAAACTAAATATATAGTTAATAATGGAGACTGATACTCAAAGAGAAGCGATGGAGTACGACGTAGTTATCGTCGGAGCGGGACCCTCGGGTCTAGCAACTGCTATCAAATTAAAGCAAATTAATGCTGATGCAAACGTGTGCATAGTTGAGAAGGCCTCAGAGGTCGGAGCCCATATTTTGAGTGGAAACGTATTTGAAACCAAAGCACTAGACGAACTATTACCTGACTGGCAGTCTATGGAAGGCTGCCCTCTAAAAACCAAAGTATCAAAAGAGAAATTTTTAGTTCTATCCGAAAAAAGTTATTTCTCTGTTCCATCATTTTTGTTGCCTCCCGTTCAACATAACAAAGGCAATTATATAACCAGCCTTGCTAATTTATGTAGATGGCTTGGGCAAGTTGCTGAAGGTATGGGTGTTGAGATATATCCTGGATTTGCAGCTTCAGAAATTCTTTATGATGAGCAAGGGAAAGTAAGAGGTGTTGCGACAAATGATATGGGTCTTGATATAAATAATGAAAAAAAAGACTCATATGAACCAGGTATAGAACTGCATGCCAAAGTTACTGTGTTTGCAGAAGGATGCAGGGGTCATCTAGGTAAACAATTAATTAATAAATTTAATTTATCAGAGAATTCTGATCCTCAGCAATATGGAATTGGTTTAAAAGAAATATGGGAAGTTCCGGAAGAGAATCACGACGAGGGAATGGTTTTGCATTCAGTTGGATGGCCTTTAGAAAATGATACTTACGGCGGCAGCTTTGTTTACCATGCAGAAAATAAACAAATTTATTTAGGGTATGTTATTGGCTTAGATTACTCAAACCCATATCTCTCACCTTTTGAAGAATTTCAAAGATTTAAAACACATCCAGCCATTAAAAAAATGTTATCTGGTGGCAAAAGAATTTCATATGGAGCAAGAGCATTAATTGAAGGTGGACTTCAAAGCTTACCAAAAATGTATATGCCAGGTGCGTTACTTATTGGATGTGACGCTGGTACTTTGAACATGCCTAAAATCAAAGGATCGCATACTGCTATGAAAAGTGGAATTCTAGCCGCAGAAGCTATCAATGAATTTATTTCCGAAAGAGTGTCTGATTTATCAGTTTATGAGGAAAAATTTAATAACAGCTGGCTTTATAAAGAACTTCATGCAGCACGGAACGTGAAGCCTTTCTTTACTAGATTTGGAACAATGTTAGGAGTCATGTTAGCAGGAATTGATCAATGGTTGTTTTGGGGAAAAATGCCATTCACTTTATCCCACAAGCACGCTGACCATGAAACACTTATCAAAGCTAAAGACGCAAAAAAAATTGAATATCCTAAGCCTGACGGGGTACTAACCTTTGATAGGTCAAGCTCGGTTTATTTGACGGGCACATACCATACAGAAAATCAACCTGTTCACCTTCAACTAAAAGATAGTGAATTACCGATAAGTTATACACTGAACGAATACGACGAACCTTCACAAAGATATTGTCCTGTAGGAGTTTACGAAGTCCATCAAGATAATGAAAGTGAAACACCTAGATTTGTGATCAATAGTCAAAATTGTATTCACTGCAAAACGTGTGACATCAAAGAGCCATCGCAAAACATCAATTGGGTGACACCTGAAGGTGGAGGTGGGCCAAAGTATGCAAATATGTAAAATTAGACGAGTATGAGTATTATAAGATTACTCTCTTTCATCTTAATATTTATTCTATCTTTCAGCTCAGCGAATGCCGCTAAAACAAATTTACCAAAAATAGGTGATTATTTAGTTGCAAACATATCAAGTAATTCAAATGATTATAAAATAACCAAAAGGTATTATCAAAAATTACACCGATCAAACCCAAATGATCTATTAGCTTTAGATCGATTACTACTTCTTAGTATCTTAGATGGTGACTTGTACAGCGCCAATAACTATTCATTTAAATTAGCTCAGGCAGGTTGTGATAAAAAAGTAAACTCATGCTGCATG
>JACWEC010000039.1 GCA_014653725.1 Pelagibacterales bacterium SAG-MED32
ATGTTTCACCAAGTTGAAGGTCTTCATATAGATAAAGACATAAACATGGGTCATCTAAAAGGATGCTTGAATTATTTCATAAAATCATTTTTTGAAGTAGATAAAATAAAAATGAGATTCAGACCTAGTCACTTTCCATTCACTGAACCATCTGCAGAAGTAGATATTGGTTATGAGATAAAAGATGGAAAAATAGTAATTGGTGAAGGAGATAAATGGTTAGAAATTCTTGGTTGTGGGATGGTGCATCCCAATGTACTTAAGAATGTTAAAGTAAATCCAGATAAGTACCAAGGTTATGCATTTGGGATTGGTATAGATAGACTTGGAATGCTTAAATATGGAATCAATGATTTAAGAGCTTTTTTTGAGACTGACTATAGATGGCTTAATCATTTTGGTTTTGATCCATTGGATGTACCATCAAATTATAGAGGTCTTAGCAGATGAAATTTACCATAGGTTGGTTAAAGGAGCACTTAGATACTCAAAAGAAAGATAACGAGTTAATTGAAAAACTAACAGATATTGGTCTGGAAGTTGAAAGTTTTGAAAATCTCAGCTCTGGATTAGATAGTTTTAAAGTAGCAAAAATTATTAATGCTGAACAGCATCCGAATGCAGATAGACTGAGAATATGCGATGTTGATATTGGGTTAGATGATACTGTTAAGGTGGTATGTGGAGCACCAAATGCAAAAAAAGATCTTTTGACTATTTATGCAGGTCCTGGATCAATAATTCCAAAAAATAACATGAAACTTTCAGTTAGTAAGATTAGAGGGGTTACTTCCTATGGAATGCTGTGCTCAGAGTCTGAACTTAACTTATCAAATGAAAGCGAAGGGATAACAGAACTACCAACTGTTAAATATTCTGATAAAATTGGTAAAAATTTTTTTAAAAGTAATACTGAAAAAGTTGTAGATTTATCAATTACACCCAATCGTCCTGATTGCTTGGGGGTAAGAGGTATAGCTAGAGATCTTGCTGCCGCTGGAGTTGGTAGATTAAAAAAAATTTTACTTAAAAATATTAAAAAAAATGCATCACAAAAAATTAAAGTTTCAATTACAAAAGATAAAAATCAAGGTTGTACCGTATTTGGTAGTTGCTTAATTGAGGGTGTTACTAATAAAGAAAGTCCCCAATGGCTTAAAGAAAAAATTATTTCACTTGGTCAAAAACCAATTTCAGCAATTGTTGATATTACAAATTATGTGATGTTAGATTTAAATAGGCCTCTGCATGCATATGATGCAGATAAAATCGACAAAGAAATTATAGTTAGAAATTCAAAGATGGGTGAAACTTTTGAAGCTCTTGATAACAAAGAGTATAAATTAAATGATGATATGTGTGTTATTTCTGATAAATCTGGAGTTTTAGGCTTGGGAGGAATCATTGGAGGAACACGTTCTGGAACTGAAATTAATACTAAAAATATTTTATTAGAATCCGCCTATTTTATTCCTAGATCAATTAGAAAAACTTCAAAATTATTAAATATTGATACTGATGCAAAATTCAGATTTGAAAGAGGGATTGATCCTCAATCGATCGAATTAGGTTTGTCAAAAGCTGCTGAATTGATATCTGAGATTTGTGGCGGTAAAATAAGTAATTTTGATATTCAACAAACTGGTAAGCATGAAAAGAATAAAATTAAATTTAATATCTCTTTATTTGAAAAAATAACTGGTTTTAAAATAAATGATAATGACATAATAAAAATTTTAACTGATCTAGGATTTGAAGTTACTAAAAAGAAATTAGAATTAGATTTAAAAATACCCACTTGGAGACCTGATATAACTCAACCAATTGATATAGTCGAAGAAATAGTAAGAATTAAAGGATATGAGAACATAGAAACCTTACAACCTGAAAAAACAAAAATAAAAGATACTTTAAATGCACAACAAAAACTTTTTCACTTTCTTCAACGTTCTGTGGCATCCAAAGGATATTTTGAGACTGTAACATGGTCATTCACAGATTCAAAAATAAACAAACTTTTTAAAGAAAATCTAAAAGAAATTAAAATAGTAAATCCAATAAGTTCAGACTTAGATGTTATGCGAAATTCGATATTCACAAATTTGACTTTTTATTTAAAGAAAAATTTAGACAGAGGATTTAAAGATA
>JACWEC010000004.1 GCA_014653725.1 Pelagibacterales bacterium SAG-MED32
TTCTCTGAGCGCTATTACAGGCTTCTTGTCGTTTTCAGGGTCAACAGCGGGAGTAGCTCCTCTACCCAATTGAACTGCTCTTTCTTTAGCAAGAATAACCAAATCATACTGATTATTAATAAGTTTTATGCAATCCTCAACGGTAATACGAGCCATATAATTATTTGAAATTGAAGTTGCTTTTTATTGTAATATATAAATAAATCAAGCTTTATATGATTAAAAAAGAAACACGTGTAGATAGTCCATGCGTCAAAATATGTAAGTATAATGAGGCTTTTATGGACGGCAAGGTCTGTATTGGGTGCTTTAGAGAGCAGTTTGAAATCACTAATTGGCTAAGAATGTCCGATGAAGAAAAAGCCTTAGCACTAAAAGATGCTAATGAAAGAAGAGAGGAATTTAAGAAATTTGATGCTTGGTATTAGTTGGACTTGTAAAGCGACATGGAAGACTGCAAGCTATAATACTTTGTGGTGTCTTCTTGGATGCAGTATTGGAGACTTTGGCACAATATTTTATTTTCAAATGATAGATCATTCCTTGTCAATTTATCTTGTGATGCTAATTGCCATATTCAACGGACTTGTGACAAGTATTTTGCTAGAGACTTTTATTTTGATGAAAAGTTTTCCATTTTCTGAAGCTTTGAATATCGCTTTTAAAATGAGCTTCATTAGCATGGTAGCAATGGAGATTTCAATGAATTTAACAGATCTTATTTTTGCAGGTGGTGTGTTAACCATTACTATTATTCCTTTCATGCTCTTAGCAGGATTTGTCACCCCGCTGCCCTATAATTACTATAGGCTTAAAAAATACAATGAATCATGTCACTGAGTAAATGTTAGAAAAAGAATTTGAAGTAGAATCTAAAAAGATAGTGACATATAGGAAAGAAAATCCTGGTGCAGATAAATTTTACTTTTCTCATGCAAATGGATTTAGTGGCAAAGTCTACAATAAACTATTATCAAACATTAGTGATAGTTACGAAGTAATAACTTATGATATGCGGGGTCATGGAAAAACAACCCTAAAAGCTGATCCAAGCAAATTAAAATCTTGGTACACTTTTAAAAATGACCTAATAGAACTTATCAAAATGGAAAATAAACCTGTTGTGCTTTCAGGTCATTCAATGGGTGGAACAGCAAGTTTGCTTGTGGCTTTGTCTAATCCTGATCTTGTTAGTAAGTTAATACTTGTTGATCCAGTAATGCTGCCTTTGAGATACATTTTAACTTATAAGTTTTTACAATTTACTGGGCTTTCTCATTTAGTAAATCCACTAGCAAAAAATGCATCTATAAGAAGAAATGGATGGTCAAGTAAAGATGATGCTTTTCAATATTTCTCAAAAAAAAATTTATTTAAACATATTGATGAACAAATTATCAGAGATTATGTTGAATATTGTACCTATACTGACCAAAACAATGAGCTCAAACTTAAATGCGAACCGAGCTGGGAGTCAGCTTGCTTCAAGTTGACATCACATGAAGTTTGGTTTGATCTAAAAAGAATAAACATACCTTTAAAAATAATTCTCACTCCTAATAGTGTGGTCTGCAATAAGCTGAGTCAGAAGAGAATTAAGAAATATAACCCTCAAACGGAAATATGCTTTATTAAAGACACAAGTCACATGCTTCCTTTGGAGAAAACAACTGAAGTATCAAGAGAAATCAATAATTTTCTGTAAATTAACTATATCTATTATCTGAATGCCAAATCAGTTAAAATAATAGAATGGATAATTTTTTAGACTTAGTTTCATCAGTTTGGTCACAAGGAGTGTTTGGAGTAGATTTCAATAATGTACTAATCGGTATTCTAATTCTTATACTTTTTATCTTATTCAGATCTTTATTTTCAAAGATTGTTGTTGGTAGATTGAAAGCTATTGTAAAAAAATCTTCAACTCAAATTGATGATGAAGTTTTAGAGGCCTTTGATGGTCCACTGAGATTTTTTCCAATCGTAATCGGCGTATACATCAGCACTCAATATTTAAATTTAAACAGTACGCTTGAAATAATTGCAGCAAATCTAAATACATCACTCATAACAATTCAAATATTCTGGTTCCTTTATAAAGTAATTGATCCTTTTTCTTTTTTTATTCATAAATTTGGTGAACTGTTAACGTATGATTTAATTGATTGGGGTGTAAGGATACTTAAATTCTTTATCTTTATTATTGGAGGTGCGGCAGTACTTGAAATATGGGGCATTAAGGTTGGACCCATATTGGCTGGTCTTGGATTATTAAGTGTTGCTGTTGCTTTAGGTGCTCAAGATTTATTTAAAAACTTAATTTCAGGTATACTGATACTTCTTGAAAAAAGATTTCAAAACGGTGATTGGATAAAAGTTGAAAATATAGTTGAAGGCACTGTAGAAAAAATTGGATTTCGCTCAACGCTAGTAAGAAGATTTGACTCCTCGCCGGTAATGGTCCCAAACTTTAATTTTGCCGAAAATGCCGTAACAAACTTTAGTAATATGAAAAGTCGCCGAATTTATTGGACCATTGGTTTAGAATATCGAACAACACATGATCAGTTAAGAAAAATAAGAGACGAGATTGAAAAATATTTAACGGATAATGGAAATTTTGTTAAATCTACTGAACAACCATTGTTTGTTAGAATAGAAAAATTCTCTGACAGCTCTATTGATTTGTTGGTTTATTGTTTTGCTACCACTACAAATTGGGGAGAATGGTTAGAGATAAAAGAAAACTTAGCTTTCGAGATTAAAGGTATTGTTGAGAAGAATGATGCTGGCTTTGCTTTCCCATCTCAATCTATATATATAGAAAAAGGATCAACCTAAAAAGACTCCTTTTGAAAAAGCTCTTTTTGATTAAGTGTATCTTGTGCATAGTAGTTTTTAATCATTCGCATTGAATTAGACTCTTTGTTCTTAATAATATCTTTTAGAAAATCTAAATGAACTGCTTCACTATCACCATATAAATTTAATTTTGCACGTCTGTTTAAGCCCTCTGAGGAAATTTTTACTATTTGTTCTGCTAAATCCCATCCTTCTATATTATTAATAGTTGAGTTAAGTCCATGCTCTAAAACATTCTCTCTGAAATTCATTAAATCGGTATAATCGAGCTTACTGGTAATGCTCAAAGCTTCCTCAAGAGCAGTCTCATCATAAAGTATGCCTGTCCAAAAAGCTGGTAATGCACATAGTGTGTTGTATCCACCAGCATCAGCTCCTCTCATTTCAATAAATGTTTTTAATCTTACTTCAGTGAATATGGTAGAAATATGATCAGCCCAATCTTTAATTGTAATTTGATCTTTGGAAAATTCGTAATGCTTACCCTCAATTAAGTCTGCGAATGAATAATCTGTACATCTTATATAATTACCATCTCTTATAAGGGCATAAACAGGAATATCTAAAGCAAAGTCTACATACTTTTCAAAACTCATGTTTGGCTCAGTAAGAAATTTAGGTATGCCCGTCCGGTCTGAATCTGTTCTTGTCCACACATGTCCTCTATAACTTTCAAATCCAGATGGTTGGTTATTTTTAAATGGCGAGTTAGCAAATAAGCCTGTCACTAATGGTTGAAGTACAGATGAAACATTGATTTTTTTTCCCATATCTTCTTCTGAAGTAAAATCAAAATTGGCTTGCACTGTTGCAGATTGATACATCATCTCTAAACCCAATCCACCGAGCGACCTCATATAGGGAGTCATAATTTCTGCATATCTTTTTTTGGGAACCATTGGTATTTCCTCAAGAGTACCTATGGGTAAGAAGCCAATTCCTAAAAATCCAATATTATATTTTTTTTCTAATTTTTTAGTTAAATCCAGATGACTGTTGATTTCACTACATGTTTCATGAACTGATTTAAGTGGAGCGCCGGACAACTCAAATTGACCTCCAGGTTCAAGAGTTATACTTGCATTATTCTTTGTGAGAGCAATTGTATTGTTACCTTCTTTAACTTCTTTCCAGCCTTCTTTCACAAAATCTTGAAAGATAGCTTGTATACTCACATCGCCATCATAGGGGATCAAAGATAAATCATTTTGCTTAAAAATAAATTTCTCATGCTCAGTACCTATCCTAAGAGTGTTATCTTTCTTTATTCCATCACTAAAGTAATTTATTAAATCTTGTTTATTAATCATTATATATGCTGTTCATTACTAGCGAGGAAGCAACAACTCCAGCTGTTTCAGATTTAAGAATATTACTACCAAGGGTTACTGGTACAGAATTCTTTATGCTTCCTAAATCTGTCATTTCGTTTGGAGAAAAATCGCCTTCTGGACCAATTACAATTCCTATGCTTTCATTAAGTGATAAATTTATTTTATTAATTGCGCTAGTTTTTTTTTCAAGTGAGCAGAAAATAAGTTTATCATAACTCATTGTTTTAATCATTTCACTAAAAGAGATTATATAATTAAATGAAGGCAAATTTATTCTACTAGACTGCTCGCATGCCTCAATAGAGATTAGTCTTAATCTCTCAAGATTAATTTTTTTATTATTTGTTCTCTCCATTAATACTGGCTGGAAAGAAGTTATTCCAATCTCTGTGCATTTCTGCACCATAAACTCCATAGGAGATCTCTTTATAGGTGAAAAAAATAGAGTTATATTGTGTCTATCGATCTCATTTTCTTTACATTCCTTTAATTTCAGCTTACATATTTTTTTTGAATTGCTCACAACTTCAGCTATACATTCAAATTTGTCATTAAAAAGTGAAATATGGTCTCCAATTTTACACCTAATAACATTGTTTACATAATGAGATTTATCATCTTCTAAAGAAACAGTCTCTCCTGACTTTAAGGCTGAAGTTATAAAAATTCTATTTTTTATCTTAGTCATTTATATATATTAAATTCATAATATTAGTTTTGAGGAAATACAAGTTGCAGAAGTATATTCATTTATTAAGACTCCATCAGCCCAATGGATTTATGTTACTAATGTTACCATGTTTTTGGGGAATAATTGCAGCTTTTAGCTCGTTTAAAGATATACATAACAATCTTCTCACCATTATCTTATTCGCCATTGGCTCGGTCGTGATGAGATCTGCCGGTTGTGTAATAAATGATATATTTGATAAAGATCTTGATAAGCATGTAAGCAGAACATCAAAAAGACCTTTGGCAAGTGGAGCCATCAGCACAATTGAAGCAATCACAATATTTTGTCTTTTGTGTCTAGTCGGACTTGCAATATTGCTTTCATTAAACAAGACGGCAATTATGATTGGATTTATTTCATTTTTTCTTTTTATATTATACCCTCTTATGAAAAGGATTACATATTGGCCCCAGCTATTTCTTGGTCTAACTTTTAATATTGGTGTTATTATTGGATATGTATCCATTAATGGGAATATTTCATTATCTATCTTCTTCTTGTATCTTGCAGGAATTTTTTGGACTTTAGGTTACGATACAATATATGCCCATCAGGACCGGGAGGATGACTTAAGAATTGGGATAAAATCAACAGCTATTTTGTTTGGAGATAATTCAAAATTATGGATTTCTTCTTTTTATTTGTTAATGATTATCTGCCTATTAATCTTTGGCCAATTATCTGATTTTAAATATTTATATTATACTTCTCTTCTTCTTGTAGGATTTCATTTGTTATTTCAATTATTCAAACTAGATATTTATAATAGTGAAGTGTGTCTAGAAATTTTCAAAAGTAATCGGTATACTGGCGCATTAATTATGTTCTCTTTACTACTAACACTGATTTGATATATGAATTTTGAAATTACAGCTCAAAAAATTATTGAAAAGACTCTCAAAAGTGGAGCTACTGAGTGCGATGTTGTGCTTGCAAAGGCAAGTGGGAAATCAATCAGCTGCAGAAAACAGAATATAGAAGATCTTGAAGAGTCAAATGATAGCACCATTGGAATAAGAGCGCTGGTTGATCAGAAGCAAGCTTTTGTTTCTTCATCTGAAGTAGATGATGATAATATAGAAACACTTGTAAACAAGTGTGTATCCATGGCAAAATTAGCACCCGTTGACGATACGGCTGTCTTGGGCGATAGTTCATTATTCGAAAGCGAAATAGGTGATTTAGAATTACATCAAAGTGAAGAGACTAACACTGAAGTTCTAATAGACTCTGTTAAGGAGTGTGAAGAAGCAGCTCTTTCAGTGCCTGGGATAAGTAATTCAGAAGGGGCCGGAGCATCTTTTTCACAGGGCGAATTCTACTTAGCGACTAGTAATGGATTCCAGGGAGGATACAAATCATCAACCAATTCTATATCTTGTTCTGTTCTAGCTGGTGAAGGACAAAGTATGGAAAGAGATTATGATTACTCTGTATCAAGACATTTTTCAGATTTGCGATCAGCTAGAGAAATTGGAACATCAGCAGCAAACAAAACGTTAAAACGTTTAAATCCAAAAAAAATAAAATCAACAAAACTTCCGGTAATATTTGATAAAAGAATTAGTAATGGCTTAATCGGATATCTTGCAGGAGCAATATCAGGTCCATCTATCGCAAGAGGAACAAGTTTTCTAAAGGATAGTCTTAGAAAACAAATTTTCAAAAAAGATGTAACTATAATCGATGATCCAGGAATTCTAAAAGGGTTGGGCTCTAAACCGTTTGATGGAGAAGGAATTCAGGTCAGTAAAAAAGAGATTGTGTCCAATGGAAAACTCAATACTTGGATTTTAAATACCTCAACAGCAAAGAAGCTTAACTTTAAAACAACAGGAAACGCATCACGGTCTGTTGGAGCACCTCCAGGTGTATCAACATCAAATTTTTTTATGACTAATGGAATACTGTCGTATGATGATATGATCAAATCTATTAAATATGGTTTTTATGCAAATGAACTAATTGGAATGGGTGTTAACTTAGTTACAGGCGATTACAGTATGGGTGCTAGTGGCATGCTGATTGAAAATGGCGAAATTACCCATGCTGTAAGTGAAGTAACTATAGCTTCAAATCTTACAGAAATGTTTTTAAATTTATCCGCAGCTAATGATCTTGAGTTCAAGTACCGAACCAACGCTCCTACAGTTCTAATTGAGAATATGACACTAGCAGGAAAATAAGCTTTTTAGCCATAAACCAATATTTAGATTTAAATTTTCTGTAATAGTATTATGAATACCCTCTCATGACTGGATCGCAGATATTAGCAAGGTTATTCAGAGATAGTATAAGACCTTATGCATCAAGATTAGCTAGCTCATTATTCTTTATGATAATAATAGCCCTTTCAACAGGTGCGACTGCATGGCTGCTTGACCCTGCAATAGACAAAATTTTTCTTGATAAAGATGAATCAATGTTGTTGTTAATACCAATTGCAATAATTCTTACACTGCTCATTAAAAGTGTTGCAACTTATATCCAAATTGTACTTTTAAACGGTGTATCCCAAAATATTATCGCAGACACACAAATAAAATTATTCAAAAAAATAATTAACGCTGATCTATCTTGGCTTCATAAGATACACTCAGCAAAAATAATTTCTAATTTTCTATATGACGTTACTTTACTTCAAGATGCAGTTAGTAGTAGTCTTGCTAATGGAGTTAAAGATTTACTGACACTCATTTGCCTTCTTGGTGTTATGTATTACCAAGACTGGCAACTAGCAACTATAGCAATCATAGCTTTCCCTTTAGTCGGAGTATTGACGAGAAGATTGGGCAAAAGAGTAAAAAAAGCCTCGACAGAAACACAAGAAGAAACGGGAGTACTTGCATCCATACTTTCTGAAAACTTAGATGGAACAAGAATTGTTAAAGCTTATCAACAAGAAGAAAAAGAGATTGAAAAACTTAGTAATTCAGTTTGGAGAAGGGTTCAAAAAATTCTTAAAGGGGCAAATGCTCGTGGGGCCGCGTCACCATTTGCTGAGTTTCTTGCGGGATTTGGTATAGCAGGAACATTATACTATGCAGGTTTGAGGGGACTTCAAGGGGAACTGCCATTAAACGAATTTGTATCATTTCTTGGAGCAATGATGTTGGCATTTCAACCTCTGAAAAGACTTGCTTCAATAAATACAACTCTTCAAGAAGGTTTTGCAGCTGCTATAAGAGTATTCGGTCTGTTAGATCAAGAAAGCTTAATTAACGAAAAAAAAGATGCAATAGATCTATCGTTAAATAAAACTAATATTGATTTGCATGAGGTAACTCTCTCTTATGAAGGACAGACAAATTCAGCACTAAAGAAAATCAATCTCAATATTCCTCATGGAAAAACTACTGCTTTAGTAGGACCAAGTGGATCAGGTAAATCATCAATTTTAAATCTTATACCAAGATTTTATGATCCCGACTCAGGTGAACTAAAAATTGACGGACAAAATATAAAAGATTTAACAATTTCTTCAGTCAGGTCAGTGATTGCTTTAGTTAGTCAAGAACCAATTCTATTTGATATGTCCATTAAAGAAAATATTCTCTACAGCCGACCTAACTCTACTGAAGAAGAAATTATTAGTGCCGCAAAATCTGCAGCTGCTGACTCATTTATTGCACAGCTGCCAAATGGATACGATACAGTAATTGGAGAAAACGGGTACAGTCTGTCAGGCGGCCAAAAACAAAGAGTTTCAATTGCAAGAGCTTTTTTAAAAAATGCACCAATACTATTATTGGATGAGGCAACTTCAAGTTTAGATACAGAATCAGAAAGCCTTGTTCAGGAAGCAATAAAGAAACTGATGAAAGATAGGACAACTTTGGTAATAGCCCATAGGCTAAGTACTATAATAAATGCTGATCAAATTATAGTTCTAGATGATGGAAAAATAGTTGAAAGTGGCACTCATGAAAAGTTACTATCAAACAATGGCGTCTATAAGAAATTATACGAACGCGAATTTTAACTTAATGATAAAATATCTTGCAAGTAAAGTGGTTGCACAAAATATAATATCTTATTTAGGATCTCTTTATATTTTATTTGTGCATAAGTCCTCAAAAATTAAATTTAAAGATCGAAAAAATATTAACGGTCTATTTAAAAAAGATGAATCTTTTATTTACTCTTTTTGGCACGACCAGCTTTTAATGTGTCCTCTTACATGGCAAAATAGAAAACCTATAAGAGTACTTATATCAAAGCATCGTGACGGAGACATAATATCTAAAGTCATTTCGCATTTAGGTTTTAGTGCAATTCGAGGATCAACTCATAAATCTAATAAAATAAAAAATAAAGGTGGGCTTTTATCAGCTAGAAAAATGATAAAATCACTGCAAGGAAATGTCTGTATTGGTATTTCTCCCGACGGGCCTAAGGGACCAAGACATAAAGTAAGTGACGGTATCATTAGCATTGCAAAGCTTAGCAATGCAGTGATTGTACCTGTAGGAATTGGATTTAAAAATAAATGGAAATTAAATACGTGGGATCAATTCATTATTCCAAAGCCGTTTAATGAAATAACTGTAATTTGGGGTACGCCAATTAAAGTAGGCAAAAAAAATACTAACGTTAAGTCAACTAAAGAAACGCTTGAGAATCTCATGAATGATCTCACAAAAAGAGCTAATAAAGGATATAATTAAAAAAATGATATTCTTTCTCTACCGTATATTTTCAAATTTAGCTCATATCTTTATTCCTTTTATTATCTTTATACGGAAAAGAAAAGGGAAAGAGTTGCCAGATAGAATTAGCGAAAGGTATGGGAAAAATACACATGATCGTAAAAAAGGCAAACTGATCTGGATCCATGCTGCAAGCATTGGTGAGTGTCAATCAATACTACCAATAGTAGATAAATTGAACAAAGATCAATCTATTGATCAAATATTAATAACATCTGGAACTGTAACATCGGCTCAAGTAATGAATAAAAGAATTAAAGATAAAGTTGTGCATCAATTTATACCTTTTGATGTTCCAGTATTTGCAAATAGGTTTCTAAATTATTGGAAGCCATCCCTTGCAGTTTTTGTAGAGTCTGAAATTTGGCCTAACTTTATTCATAACCTAAATAACAAAAATATACCTCAAATTATAATTAACGGAAGAATGACAATTAAAAGTTTCAAAAGATGGTCCTTATTTAATTCATCATCAAAAGATTTGTTTTCTAAATTTAGTTCTTGTAGTACTCAAAATTCAGATAGTACTTTGTTTTATGAAAAACTTGGAGTTAAAAAAACCAATTATACTGGCAATTTAAAGTTTGCTCTTACTCCTGATCTTACTGATGCTAAAAAGTATGACGAGCTCAAAGTTTTGACTGGGAATAGGAAAATATTTCTTGCAGCTAGTACTCACCCTGGAGAAGAAGAAATTATTAGTAGAGTAACTCTAAAATTAAAAAAAACTTGTAAAGAGCTTCTTACAATTGTTGTTCCTAGGCATCCAAAAAGAAATAACATCATCAATAAGAATATCATTAAAAATACTGCAATTAGATCAATGGGAAATAAAATTAGAAGAAATACTCATATTTACTTAGCTGATACAATTGGTGAATTAAATATATTTTATAAGTTAGCTGATATTATTTTTATTGGTGGCAGTTTAGTGATGCATGGTGGGCAAAATCCAATTGAAGCAGCGTACCATGGAAAAAAAGTATACCATGGCAAACACGTTGAAAATTTTTCTGACGTATATATGACTTTGGATCAAATGAAATTATCACAAGTTGTAAACAATGAGAGACAGCTGGAACATTTTATTCATGAAGAGTATAAATCATTAGACAATGAAGTTAGGAAAGTGGATATCAGCAGTTTAAAAAAGGAGGGTGAAGAAACTGTAAAAAAAGTATTGAAAGAAATATATCAATACCTCTGATTCATCATGGAAAAATTTTTTCTGAAAATATGGTACCAAGATGTATATTACACAAATCTCATATCACTATGTTTAATTCCATTGTCATGTATATACATATGCCTTTTTTACATAAGAAGATTATTTTATAAAAATAAGAAGTTCAATGTCCCCATCGTATGCATTGGTAATATAAATATTGGGGGTACGGGGAAAACTTCAACATTACTTACATTAATTGAGGAAATAAAAAAGAAAGATAAGAAAGTCTCAGTATTGTTGAGAGGCTATGGATCTACAAATAAATCTATTTTCTATAAGGTTTCAAAATCAGACACGTTTAACAAGGTTGGGGATGAAGCCCTGCTATATGCAAATTGCGTCCCAACATATATCACCACACATAGAGCATTTGCAATTGAGAAAATAATTAATGAAAAGCAAACAGACATCATATTGTTGGATGATGGATTTCAAGATCGATCATTCCATAAAGATAAAACCATACTAACAGTTAATGGTAAGAGAGGTTTTGGAAATAAATTGTGCTTACCTGCAGGACCACTGAGGGAGCTTATAAGACCTGCTCTAAAATCTTCCCAATTTGTAGTCATTATTGGAGATGACCTACATCATATTACAAAAAAATATGATTACGATAACTTAGAATTCTACAATGCTAACGTTAAAGCTGTAGATATATTTGATAAGAAAAATTATTTAGCATTTAGTGGTATTGGAAATAATGATGGCTTTTTTGATACCCTTAAAAACATAGGGTACGAAGTTATAAAAAAGAAAAGTTTTCCTGATCATTATCAGTTCACCAGAAAAGATTTAGAAAGCTTATTAGATATAGCTAAAAGAGAAAATTTATCACTTATCACGACGGAAAAAGACTATGTTCGAATTCCTGAAGATTATAGGAAGAACATTGATTGTTTCAAGATTAAGCTTGAAATACCAAATATTGAAAAACTAATAAGAAATTTGATTAATTAAAATAATGAAATCATTATTCAAGATCTTGGTAAAATACCCAATGGAGTTTTTATTTTTTATTATCTTCTTTACTGTCTTTAAAATTCTACCTCTGAGAATGTCGCGTGCTCTTGGAATATTAATTACTACTTCTATTGGACCATTTCTTCCAATACATAATCTTTTAATAAAAAATTTATCTATTGCATTTCATAACAAAGATAAAGAGTGGATTAATGATACAGCTAATAGAGTTTGGAAGAATCTCGGCTATACGGTCTCAGAATATGCCCATATGAACAGTATACTCAAAAATAAGATTGAAGTTATTAATAATGAATTTTCAGATGATGCATTTAATGAAAATGAACATAGCGTAATTGTTTCAGGTCATAGTTCAAATTGGGAAATACCTGGAATGGCTCTTCGAAGTAAGATGAATAGGGTCTCAGCGATAGTAAGAGAACCAAATAATCCTCTAATAAATTTTGCTGTAAAACAACTAAGACGTAAATATAGCGTTAAATGTTATAGTAAAAACAAATCAGGGACGAGACAGCTATTAAACCAATTCAATAAAGGAAATTCTATTGCCCTCTTGGCAGATCAACAATTGTCTTCGGGAACAAAGGTTAAATTTTTTAATAAGGAAATGAATATCTCGACACTTCCTGCTCAAATTGCTTTGAAAGCAAAATGTAAAATATTTTTAGCTTGGCCAATACGAACAAATGATAACAATTTTAAATTTGAGGTTATTGAGTGCATTGATACAAAAGATAAAGAAAGTAATGAAGAAAACATTAATAAAATTTCATCTCAAATATCCTCATTTTATCAAAAAATGATTACTAAGTACCCTGAACAATATTTTTGGTTCCACAATAGATGGAAAATATGAGTCTATTTTTTTTTAGAAAAATTAATCTAAAAGCAATTGTGGATCTACATAGGTATTAAACACCATTACTCCCCAGTGAAGGTGAGGGCCGGTTGATCGACCTGTAGAACCTACTTCACCAATAATATCATCCTTTGATACTGTTTGATTTACGTTTACTTTCACATCAGATAAATGAGCATAAATCGATTTTACTCCATGCCCATGATCAAGAATTATAGTTCCGCCTGTGTAATAAAGATCGTCTTCGGCGTGTATGACAAGTCCTTCATTGCAGGCATAAATTGGGGTTCCAGTTTCAGCCGCAATATCTAAACCACGATGAGGACTTTTAGCTTTTCCATTTAATATTCTTTGACTACCAAAAACACCACTGATAATTCCTTCTGTTGGTTGAATAAAACTATCTTTAAAATAAGTTAGATCTAAATTTATTTTTTTCTTTTCTTTTATCAAATCGTTCTCATAAATTATTCTTTCGATTATTTCATCATCAAGTGGTGTAACCATTTGTTCTGGTAAACCGTCAATTCTTTGTATGTCGTAGTCTTGTATAATTATATTTATCTGATGAATTTTTATTAATGAACCATTTTTTAAATATGTCACACTTATCGGTTCCACATGGTCCCTACCGACTGCAAATACAAAGTGACCTTTTTCGCTCACTTTTAAAGAATTATTATCTACTATAACTTCATCTGCATCTAATGACTGGCCAACAACAAGGCTTCCTTGAGGTATTTCTTTGGGTAAATCAGCTGCTATGGCTGGTTGAAAAAGAAAAAAAAAGATTGCTATTAATTTAATCTTTATTTTCATTTATCTCTTTGTATCTCCTTAGTGCAACTTTTGGATTTGCATAAATTTCCTGTAAATCAACGTTCCAATACTTCAAATTATCAAGTGAGATCTTCTCTTTTGTAATTGAGCATTCTACATAATCCCCAGACTTTATTATTTGAAACTGGCCATGATGCAATCTTATTTCTGCCTTCGTAGTAAAACTATTTGTCATTAATTTCTCTAAGCTTGGCTTTTAAAGTAGCAAAATTAGTTTCTATGATCAACTCACTTTCATCTTTTAAATCTTTTTTTGATTTGATTATTTTATTTGAATTCCTTGTAACTGAATACCCTCTTTTTAAAACAGATTTATAACTCAAGCTTTCAAGGAGTGTACTTTTATTATCTAATTCTTTTTGAAGCCTCTCTACCAAAATATTTTTTGCTTTCAATAGAGACTCCTCTAAAGAAATGAGTTTTACTTTACTGCTCTTTAATTGCTCACCGATAACACGAAAATTAAGTGATTGAGAAATATTTTGAAAATGAGAAGTAAGATTATTTAGAAAAAGTTTTAGTGAAACAGGCAATTTATCTTTTATTGAAATGAAATTGTCTTTAAGATTATCAAGGTATAAATTTATTGAATAATTTAGACGATTATTTTTTTCACTGATGTCCCTCAAAAGTTCCTCTTTATCTGGGGTAGAAATTTCTGCTGCAGCTGTAGGCGTTGGCGCTCTTAAGTCAGAAACAAAATCAATTAGTGTGGTATCTGTTTCATGACCAATTGCAGATACAATAGGAATATTACTTTTGAAGACAGACCTGATTACAATTTCTTCATTGAAAGGCCAAAGGTCTTCTATACTGCCCCCACCACGTGCTATGATAATAAGGTCTGGTAAATCTACTTCGTCTTTACTCGATAAATTATTAAATCCATCTACTGCATCAGAAATTAACTGAGCGGCATCTTGGCCCTGAACTGGAACAGGCCATAGAATGACATTACATGGAAACCTCTCATTTAATCTATGAAGTATATCTTTTATAACTGCACCTGTTGGAGATGTTACTATGCCAATCGTTTCAGGATACTTTGGTAAACTTTTCTTATATTGCTCCTCAAATAAACCCTCTGCTGCAAGCTTTTTCTTACGTTGCTCTAAAAGAGCCATTAAAGCTCCCTCTCCTGCAGGAGTTATTGAATCAACTATAATTGAATAATCTGATCTTCCCGGGTATCGATCAGAATATCCCGTTGTGAGCTTACCTGAACAAATAACTTCTAATCCATCTTCGGGTATAAAGCTAATTCTTGCTACTGCACTTCGCCAGATTATTGCTTTTATAACGGCCTTATCATCTTTTAAATTTAAATATATGTGGCCTGACGCTGGCTTACTTAAACCCGAGACTTCCCCTCTAACTTTTACGTAACCAAAACTGTTTTCAAGAGTTCCCTTGATAGAGTCTGAAATTTCTGAAACTGAGTACTCTTGGATATTTTCTCTAACCATTTAATTTAATTCCTTATATGCTAATATATCAATTAATTTAAATTTTACTTTATGAAAATTCTTGTACTTGGAAATGGAGCTAGGGAGCATTCTCTATGCTATGCAATATCTAGAAGTCCTTTGGCTACATCCCTATTTTGTGTTCCTGGGAATTATGGAATAAGTCTACTAGCAGAATGTAAAGATTTAGATCTTGATGATTTTAACTCTATTCATTCATATTGTATCGAAAAATCTATTGATTTAATTGTAGTTGGACCTGAGGTTCCATTAGTTGCAGGAATAGTGGATTATTTTGTATCAAAAAATATTAAAATATTTGGTCCAAATAAATACGCATCTCAACTTGAAGGATCAAAGAGCTTTATGAAAGATCTTTGCAAAAATTATTCTATTCCAACAGCTGCCTATTCTACTTTTGATAACTACGAAGACGCAGTGAAATACTTAAAAAAACAAAGTTTACCAATTGTAGTAAAAGCAAATGGACTGGCTGCTGGAAAAGGAGTGACTGTCGCAGATAGTTTTGAAATGGCTGAAAAAGCTCTAAAGGAAATTTTTGAAAATAAATTTGGAATAAATATGACCGCAGTCATTGAAGAATTTATGGAAGGTGAAGAAGCGAGTTACTTTGTATGCACCGATGGTACTGAGTTTATTTCTCTTGAAAGCGCTCAAGACCATAAACGCATAGGAGAAAATGATACTGGTCCTAACACAGGTGGGATGGGAGCCTACTCACCTGCTCCTATCTTTACAGATGAGATTAAAAAACAAGTCGATGATGAAATTATATATCCCACACTAAATGCCATGAGAGAGTTAGGTCATCCATATCAAGGTATTTTATATGCAGGGCTAATGATTAAAAATGGGAAGGCAAAACTTGTTGAATATAATATTAGATTTGGAGATCCTGAATGCCAAGTTTTAATGCTAAGAATGAAAAGTGATATAGTTCAACTTATGCTGAGCTGTATCGAAAAAGATTTACATAACTTTGAATTAAAATGGGAAGATGATCATTGTGCAACAGTTGTAATGGCATCGAATGGATACCCAGGATCATTTGAGAAAGAAACTATAATTAACGGAATAGATAAGTTAGAAAATACTGATACTTTTCAGGTATTTCACGCTGCAACAGCTATTAAAGATAAAAAAATAATTGCTATTGGTGGAAGAGTCCTCTCTGTCACGTCAAAAAATGCATCGCTTAGTGAAGCTTTAAAGAAAATCTATGTATCAATTCACTCGATAGACTGGCCTGAGGGGTACTATAGAAAAGATATTGGAAAGAAAGCTTTAACATGACTGATAGAAATGAAATATTTTCAGGTACAAAACAAGTTGATGATAAACTCAAAATAGATAAAGAATCTTTAAATGATTATCTAAAAAAACTTATGGGTAATAATATTCAGATAAGCGACATAACACAATTTAAGGGTGGGCAGTCAAATCCAACTTATCTGGTTGAAACAAATATTAATAATTTTGTACTTAGAAGAAAGCCTCCAGGTAAACTTCTTAAATCCGCTCATGCAGTGGATAGAGAATGCAGGGTAATGACAGCTCTTCATGATACTGATGTTCCTGTTCCCAAGACATTTGGTTATTGCGATGATGAAACAATAATTGGTACACCTTTTTTTGTTATGGATCATGTCATTGGTAACATTTATTGGGAACTTCTTCTACCAGGTTGTGATCCAAATCAAAGAAGGGAAATTTACTTATCCATGAATGATACTATTGCAAAGTTACATAACGTTGATTTTGATAAAGTTAATCTAGCTGATTACGGCAAACATGAAAATTATATGGACAGACAAATTCATAGATGGACAAAACAGTACAAAGATTCTGAAACACAAATGATACCTGAGATTAATGAATTGATAGAATGGTTACCTAAAAATATACCTTCTGATCAAGAGATCTCGATCGTTCATGGGGATTTCAGATTGGACAATATGATATTTGACCCTATAACTCATAAAGTAAAAGCAATATTAGACTGGGAGTTATCTACTTTAGGAAACCCAATAGCAGATTTTACTTATCATATGATGTCATGGAGATTACCAGCGGGCGCAAAGGGATTAGGAATGATGGGATCAGATCTTAAGTCACTTAATATTCCATCAGAAAGTGAGTATGCTGAACTTTATTACAAAAAAACAGGAAGAGAAAAAATTGATAATT
This sequence comes from Pelagibacterales bacterium SAG-MED32, assembly GCA_014653725.1. Classification (GTDB taxonomy): domain Bacteria; phylum Pseudomonadota; class Alphaproteobacteria; order Pelagibacterales; family AG-422-B15; genus CACNXQ01. The sequence goes on from JACWEC010000004.1 coordinate 17,224, forward strand.
GGGATTTCTATATGGCATATAATATATTTAGACTTGCAGGAATAGCTCAAGGCATAGTGGGTCGTGTAAGAGATGGAACTGCTTCAAGCTCAGAGGCTAAAAATTATGAAGCTTTTGTTCCAATATTAGGTAAGCTCGGTTGGAGTATTGTAGAAGGAATTAAATAATTTGAGTAGAAATATACTAGATATAGAATTTGTGAGAAAACAATTTCCTGTTTTTCAAAATCCCAAAACTGCTGATTTTGCATTCTTTGAGAATGCAGGGGGCACATATGTTCCTAAGCATGTAATTGAAAAACTTAATGATTTTATGATTACTAAGAAAGTTCAACCTTATGGTGACTTTGGTCCATCAATAGAAGCAGGAAATGAAATGGATAACAGCTTAGAGAAAATTGCAGAACTATTAAATATTTCAAAAAATGAATTTATTATAGGTCCATCAACGACCATGAATATGTTTTTGCTGTCTAATGCAATTAAAGATTGGCTTAAAACTGATGATGAAATAATTGTAACCAATCAAGACCATGAGGCAAATATTGGGTCGTGGAGGAAACTTGCGGAAAAAGGAATTAATATTAAGGAATGGAAGTTTAATCCAAAAAGTGCTGAACTTGAAGTTGAAGATTTAAAAAATTTAATAACAAAAAGAACTAAATTTATTTGTGTCTGTCATACATCAAATGTTGTGGCTTCAATAAATAACTTAAAAGAAATAATCTCAATAGCTCATAGTCATGACATAAAAGTAGTTGGTGATGGAGTAGCGTACATGGCACATGATATTATTGATCTAAAAGAATTAGACATAGATTTCTATGGATTCAGTCTATACAAAACTTATGGTCCACATTTAGCCCTCTTATATGGAAAAAAAGAACTTCTAGATCAAACTAAAAACTTGAATCACGAATTTCTAGCATCAGAGATACCATACACAATGAACCCAGGCGGCCCAAACCATGAGGAATTGGCATGCTTATCGGGAGTCACTGACTACTATGAAACACTTTACAGTCATCATTTTACAGAACAAGGATTGAACCTTCATGAAAAAGGAAAAAAAGTTTTTGAGCTAATTTATAACCACGAAGAAACACTAATCAAAACACTTATCGAATTTTTAAAGATCAAAAAAAATGTAAGATTAATTGGCAAAACTGCTCACTCTAGAAGTGAACGAATGCCTACTGTCTCATTTACTGTGAAAGACAAAAGTTCACTAGAAATTGCAAAAGCTGCAGGTAAAAATCAAATTGGAATTCGCAATGGTGAGTTTTATGCATGGAGGTGTTTGAAGGGATTAGGAATTGAACCAAATGATGGTGTGGTTAGAGTTTCAATGGTTCATTATAATAATATTGAGGAAGTAAATCGACTAATAGATTTTTTAGATACTATTCTTTAGTTTCGATTTTTTTTGTTCTTTCAATCTTTTGTCTGACTGACTCTTTCATCGAGATATCCTCAAGCTCATGGTATTCATCCCAGTATACATCAAACTCTTTAGACTTTATGTAACGTCCATACTTGTCTTTTTGGAATGTCTTCTTTTTTTTTATCAATGTTAGAGATATTTTTTTAATTCATTTCTAGCAATTGAGAGTCTATGAACTTCATCTGGCCCATCTGCTAAACGTAGCGTTCTCATGCCGGCATAAGCTTGGGCTAATCTTGGATCAGTAGTGACTCCTGCGCCTCCAAAGGCTTGAATCGCATCATCTATTATCTTAAGTGCCATATTCGGTGCTGCAACCTTAATCATAGCTATCTCATTTTTAGCAACTTTATTACCTACCTCATCCATCATTGATGCTGCTTTTAGGGTCAAAAGTCTTGTCATCTCTATATTAATTCGAGCATCAGCAATTCTCTCTTGCCACACAGAATGCCTAACTACCTCTTTTCCAAAAGCTTTACGGCTCATCAATCGTTTGCACATGGCCTCCAGCGCAACCTCCGCAAGTCCAATTGTTCTCATACAATGATGAATTCGTCCTGGACCAAGTCTGCCTTGAGCGATTTCAAATCCTCTACCCTCTCCCAACAGCATATTTTCAGGTGGCACCTTTACGTCCTTGAACTCTACCTCCGCATGCCCGTGTGGAGCATCGTCAAATCCAAAAACTGGCAAATGTCTTTTTATTTTAATACCTGGTGTATCCTTATCCACTAAAATCATGGACTGTTGTTTATGAATATTTTCATTCTCAGGATCAGTTTTGCCCATAAAAATGTAAAACTGGCATCTTGGATCCATTGCTCCCGACGTCCACCATTTTGTCCCATTTAAGACATATTGATTACCCTCTTTTTTTATCTCACTTTCAATATTAGTTGCATCTGAAGATGCAACGGCTGGTTCTGTCATTGCAAATGCAGATCGAATTTCGCCATTAAGAAGTGGTTTAAGATATTTATCTTTCTGTTCATCAGTTCCGTATCTAACTAGAACCTCCATATTACCTGTATCAGGCGCAGAGCAGTTAAATACTTCTGCAGACCACATAGCTCTTCCCATTATTTCGCACATGGGAGCATATTCAGCATTTGAAAGTCCATGCCCTAAATCGCTGTCTGGTAAAAACAAATTCCAGAGATCCTCTTTTTTTGCTTCTTTTTTTAAATCTTCAACTATAGGGACAACCTGCCAACGATCATTTCCAAAGTCTTCAATTTGCTTATGGTATGTATCATTATTTGGATACACGTTTTTTTCCATAAATGTGTTTAGTCGATCTGTTGTTTGCTGTGCCTTAGCTGAAATTGTCATGGTCTTTTACCCTTAAAAAAATCGTTTATTAAATTCTCACATTGAATTTTTGAAATACTATCATAAATTTCTGGCACATGATTGCAATTTTTTGTTTGAAAAAAATTAAATCCGCCGTTGATAGAACCAAAATTCATATCATCTGCTCCATAATATAGTCTTTTTAACTTAGATTTCGATATTGCGGCGGCACACATCATACAAGGCTCTAAAGTAACATAAATACTACAATCGATTAAACGCTCAGATTTTAAGGAAGCGCATGCTTGCCTTATGGCGTTAATCTCAGCATGAGCAGTGGGATCGTTATCCGCTATAACTTTATTATATGATTGGGAGAGAATCTTATTATCTTGATCCACGATCACACAACCGACTGGTACCTCTCCCAAATCTAGTCCTTTAAAAGCATTTATTATTGCCTGTTCCATAAATGTATTTTGTGTCATAAATATTTAATAGTAACCTTAATATTGCTCAAAAAACTAAACAATAATAATGGAAAGAATAAATAAAGTTCTCGCAAGATCAACTGATTTTTCTCGAAGAGAGATTGATAAATTCATTATGGAAGGTCGTATTAAAGTAGATGGGAAATTACTGACTACACAAGGTATAAAAGTTTCTTCAAGTAATAAAATTAGTATTGATGAAACTATAATTAAAATTAAGAAAAGTACTGAACTAAATTCACTTTATATTTTTCATAAACCTAGAGGATGCTTAGTTACTAAGTCTGATGATAAAAATAGAAAAACTGTTTATGATTTTTTAGGACCTAAACAAAAAAATTTATTATCAATTGGAAGATTAGATTATAACACAGAGGGTTTATTACTATTTACAGATAACGGAGAATTTAAAAGAAAAATGGAATTACCCAAAAATAATTTTGAAAGAGTGTACAAGGTAAGAGTACAAGGATTCATTGATAAAAATTTCGTAGATAGATTATCAAAAGGACATAGAATAAAGCATATTAAGTATAAGCCTATAAAAGTAAGCCTCATTAGCAAAACTAAGACTTACTCTTGGATTAAAATGTCATTACTCGAGGGAAAGAACAGAGAAATAAGAAATATCTTCGAGTCATTAAATATAACTGTTACTCGGCTCATCCGAATATCCTATGGAGCTTATAAATTAGGATCGTTAGAGAGAAGTAAATTAAAAAAAGTCAAAATATATGAGAATAATTAGCGGGTCAAAAAAAGGACATTCTATTTTTAGTCATAAAGATAAAGATGTTCGACCATTGTCTGATAAAAATAGAGAAACAATATTTAATATTCTTACGCATGGTAAAGAAATAATTAATACTGGATTTCAAATTGAAGAATCAAATGTTCTAGATTTATTTGCAGGAACAGGTTCATTTAGTTTTGAAGCTTTATCAAGAGGTGCAAACAGTGCAACAATGGTTGAAAACAATGATCAAATAATTAATCTAATTTATAAGAGCGCAAATAAATTAGGCTTGACTGATCAAATATCTGTTCTGAACGAAAATGCATGCTCATTTGAATCTATTTCAGATAAACCAAAGTTTAACCTGGTGTATATAGATCCCCCCTATAATAAAAACCTAGTTGCCAGATCTATAAAAAATATCCTAAAGAAAAATCTTATAAACAAAAACTCTATACTGGTTATTGAAGAGGAAAGAAAATCAAAAGATATATTAATCCCAGAGCTTAAAATAGAAAGAGTTAAAGAGTTGGGTATATCAAAATTTTCTTTCTATAAACTAATTTAAATTAATTTTTTGAAGTTCGACGGCTTCCTGAATAAAAGGATCTACATTAAGAAGCTTTGCTAAGAAAATAACTGTTAATATTTCGATACAAAAATAAAAACCCAGCTCCTTAACGTCATTTTCCTTAAATATTGAAATTCTTGGTTTAAGACCTTGTTTTATAAGTGTATCGTTCATTGCACTCATATGGTTAGAAAGTGTCATATTTATTAAATTCACCTTATCACTTTCCATACTCATGATTTCAAAGAATACATTCTTAGGCCCGTCTAGAAATAATTGAAGAATACTATGCTGGTCTTTTGTCATCTCGGAAACAACTGGCATAAATCCTTTTCCATTTTTGCCTAGCGACTCAGCAAAAAGTTGCTTTTTCCAATTACCTACTTCTAGTAATTCATGTCCATAAATAAGATATGATGCGATATTTTTATTATTTTTCATAGACTGATTTAACTGATCAGCCAAATCTTCGGCTAAACCTTTTTCTTCCATAGCTTCTCTGCCACCCTCAAGAAAATTTTTACACAAATCAGAATTAAAATGAAACCCAGGAATAAGAGATGTATTACTGAATATAGAAAATCTTCCTCCTATATCTGGATCATGCTCAATAAGTTTCATTGAGTGCTGTAACGAAAAGTCGTGAAGTTGAGATTGTTTATCTTCAGTTAAAGAAAAAAAGTGATTTGAAATATTTATTTTATTTTTGCATTTGTCTATCAAGTACTCAAAAATAGATAATGTTTCTGAAGTTTTGCCAGATTTAGAAATGAAAATAAATCCTGTTTTTTCTAAATTTAAAGTTACGAGTAATTTATCGATAATTTCGGAGTGTAAATGATCAATATAAAATACTCGTGTTTCATTTAAAAAAGAATTAATAGCTTTTGAGCCTTGTGTTGATCCTCCAAAGCCAATAACGACAATACTTTCAAATTTTTGAGAAATAATTTCACGAGATAAAAGAAATTTTTTTTCAAGTTTTTCAAAATCTAAGAAAGGATAATTCATCTTTATATTGGAGTTTCCTCTTCAATTAAAACTTCATCAATTTGTCTTTCAAACTCTCTTAGTCTCTTATAAACACTTGCGAGCTCAATTATTGTAGGCCATGCTTTTAGAAGATACTGCATTGATCCCTCTACTCGGCCAAATGCCCTTATTATCTGCTGCATAACACCAAGAGTAACAACACCTGCAACGATTGCGGGTGCTAAAAATACATATGCTGATAAAACGTTTGCCTGCAAAAATGCAACACGGCCAATGTCAAAGTAAAGGTATCTTATGTAGCTTAAAAAATGTATCTGCCTTACATCATCAAACAATTCCTCAAGAGTTTTTGGCCTTACAGTCTCATCATCCTCAGCAATTACTAACATTTTTCTATATGCAGCTTCCTGTTTTTGAAGATCATATTCAATTCCAACTAGTCTTAAAATTAAACCAAGAATAATTAAAAATAACGTACCACCAATTGACCACACCAACGCCCCTACAACTAAACCATATTCCCATTCGCCAAAGAAAAATATTGGAATTCCAATGCTGAGGCCAAATAAAATTGGCATAAATTCAACCAGTATCATTAATGCTTCAATCAAACTCGTTCCAAGAGACTCCATGATTCTTGAGAATTTAATTGTGTCTTCTTGAACTCTCTGTGAGGCCCCTTCAATTTTGCGGGCTTTGTCATAAACGGAATGATACCATTCTACCATTGCGGTTCTCCACCTGAATAGAAAATGATTAGTAAAATAACTTACAAGAACTGCAACAGCCACATACATGCCAGCTAACGTTATAAATGATAAAAGACTTGCCCAATATTCCTCTATAGTAATTACGTTAGGAGCTGACAACGCCTCTTGTATCATGTCATAAAATTCACCAAACCATTCATTAATTTTTACGTCAATTTGTACCTGAATCCATAATGACGATAAAATAATTGCTGAACCAATATATGCCCAGTAAAACCATTTTGGATCTCTAAAAAACTTAAACATTTATAGAATATTTAATTTGAATATGAGTTGAGTAAATCATCCACTCTGTTCAATAGATCATTTAAATCTTGGTCATCATTGTAAACTGTAGGATCGTCATAAACTTCTTCTTCAATAATCTCAGGCTTCAACTGCTCTTCTTCTGGAAGCGATGTTATATCATCTATATTTGATAACTCATCTAGCAACTTTTCTTCAGTAAAATTTGTTTCTTGAGACTCATTATTTTGGGTTTGATCATCTTGAGCCATCTCTTCTGTATCATTTGTATTTTCAACATCAGTAGCCTGATCAGCTAAGTCGTCATTTACCAAAACATCTAGGGATTCAGTATCGTCATTTGTGTTTACTTCATTTGATACTTCTTCTTTTTCATCATTAACAAAATTACTGTCAATGAAATCTTCTAAAGATGAACTCTCAGTCTTTTCACTAGTTGTTGCACTATTATCACTTGTTAGTATTTCTTCAATATCTTCTACCACTTCTTCATTTGGTAGCTCTTCAATTGCAGAGTCGTCATTTACAACTGGGGGTGATAACTCAAAGTCAGGGGGTATTTCTAATGCTTTTTGCTTAAGTGAAGTATAATCTCTTACTGTATTATTAGAACAAGAAATAAATATAAAAAAAACTATCAATAGAAAGTAATGACTGGTTATTTTATATTTCATTTTTTTTCTTTTTATTTGAAAACAATTCCAAAATTATTATTAGGATACATCCAAGAGTTATATTTATATCAGCAATATTAAATACATACCAATGGAAATTATTATAATGCACGTCAATAAAATCTAATACTGCTTCATACTGATAACGATCAAAAAGATTGCCTAATGCACCTCCGATTATTAAACTAAATCCATAATAATAAACTTTGCTATTAATGGTTAAGGCGTAAATGAACACCACAACAATAATTACAGCCATTAAAATCATATAAATATTATTTACAGTCCTTATGTCATTTTGAAATAATCCAAAGGCGAAGCCTTTATTCCAAATTAAATATAAATTTACGTATTCATTAATTGAGGTTAAAAACTGAGAACTTAAATTTTCAACATCGATGTTGTAAAGTTGTATAATTATATTTTTACTTATTTGATCTAAAGCGAAAAAAAATAATATTAGTAAAAAAAATTTAGAAAGCCTATATACCATTATTGATTTATAACTTGCTCGCAACGTGAACAAATATCTTTTTCTAGATTAGGATAATATTTCCAACATCTCTCACACTTATTGCCATCAACTTTCTTAACTACAATACCTACATCTTTATCTGACTCAGAAATATATGAGCCTTCTGGTGGCTTTTCGTTTAATATTGTTAATTCACTTATTATTGAAATATTTTCAAGTGTATCACTATCAATTTCTTTAATATTTTTTGTTGAAAAGAGTGTTACAGATGCTTCAAGACTTGAGCCAATGACTTTTTCTTTTCTCTTTACCTCAATTGCACCATTTATTACTTTACGCAACTGCTTATATAAATCCCATTTTTTTGTGAGCTCTTTATTAATAACATTACTTTCTAAAACTGGAAAATCAACTTCATGGACACTTGATTCTTTTCCAAGTCTGCTTTGCCAAGCCTCTTCAGATGTAAAACATAAAATAGGTGCAAGTAAGGTAAGCAAATTATAGAATAGCTTATCTAATACTGTTCGAGTAGACATTCTAATGTGACTATTCTTAGATTCGCAGTAAAGAATATCCTTTTTAATATCAAAATAAAATGAGGATAAATCATTAGTACAAAAATTAAATATTGCAGAAAAAACTTTTTGATATTCAAATATTTTATAATTTTCTATTACTTCTTTTTTTAGCTCCTCTAACTGAGATAATATATATTGATCAAGCTCACTGAGTTCTGCATATGAAATTTTTTCATTATCATTAAATTCAGATAAGTTTCCAAGAATGAAACGTAATGTATTCCTCAGCCTTCTGTAGCTATCAACATTGCTCTTCATGATTTCAGGCCCTATCTTTAAATCCTCTGAATAATCGCTGCTTGCAACCCATAGTCTTAAAATATCTGCTCCAGATTTATTTATAATTTCATCAGGTGAAACTATATTAGCAGAAGACTTACTCATTTTTAGTCCATCTTCGTGAAGAACAAAACCATGCGTCAAGACCGACTCGTAAGGGGCAATCCCTCTGGTGCCACATGACTCCAAAAGTGAGGAGTGGAACCATCCTCTATGTTGATCAGTACCTTCTAAATAAAGAGAGGCAGGCCACATTTGATCTTCCTTTTCATCTAAAACAAAAGAATGGGTACAGCCAGAATCAAACCAAACATCAAGAATATCATCAACTTTTTTATAGTCATTTGGATCGTACTTATCTCCCAACAATTCTTCTTTAGAGTATTTAAACCAAGCGTCTGATCCTTCTTCTCTATACAGATCGATTATTTTTTGATTAATTTCTTTATCCATTAGAGGTTGTCCTGTTTCTATATGGTAAAATATAGATAGAGGAACACCCCAAGCTCTTTGCCTTGAAACAACCCAATCGGGTCTATCTTCAATCATCGAATATATTCTATTCTTACCTTGTTTAGGGAACCAATTAACTTTATCTATTTCATTAAGTGCCGTTGACCTTAAGCCATTCTTTTCCATACTAATAAACCACTGGGGAGTATTTCTGAATATGACAGGAGCTTTAGATCTCCATGAATGAGGATAGCTGTGCCTCAGTGATCCTTTGCCTGCAAGGTTATTATGATTTTTAAGCTCAACGATCACTGCTACATTCGCATCTGCATCAGAGCCATCATCATTAAATACTTTTTTGCCTTTAAAAAGGGGAACATGGTCAAAATATTGACCATTCTCATCCACTGTTTCCGGAACTTCCACATTATTTGCAATGCCCAAATTATAATCATCTGCTCCGTGACCTGGGGCTATATGAACAAATCCACTTCCTTGTTCTAAAGTTACAAAATCAGCAGCAAATAATTTAACTTCAAAATCATACCCTGAATCTCTAAAAGGATGCCCACAAATTATTTGATCTAAGTCTTTGATTGCTCTAATTTTTGTGAGCTCTTTTACTTTGCACTGGGTTCTTACATTGTCTATCAATTCATCAGCGATAATAATTTGATTTCCTTCATTTAGTAGACTGTTTTCTTCTAATCCATTAACAGAATAAATTGAATAACTTATATCTTTACTGAAAGCTATGGCTCGATTTGCTGGTATAGTCCATGGAGTTGTAGTCCAAATAATAACCGACGTATTTACATCATTATTTTCCATTGAAGAAATAACTGGAAATTTCACAAAAATTGTTATCGATTTATGTTCTTTATATTCTATCTCAGCTTCAGCTAATGCGGTCTTTTCAACTGTTGACCACATAACTGGTTTAGAGCCACGATATAAACTCTCATTTTCCAAAAATTTGAAAAACTCCTTCACAATTGTAGACTCAGCTTCGTAAGACATTGTAGTGTAGGGATTGAACCAATCTCCAGTTACTCCAAGCCTAATAAATTCCGATCTTTGAATATCAATCCACTTTTTAGCAAATTCCCTGCATTCTTTTCTAAACTGAATGATATCTACTTCGTCTTTATCTTTTCCTTTTTCTCGATATTGTTCTTCAATCTTCCACTCTATCGGGAGGCCATGACAATCCCAGCCAGGAATATATGAGCTATTGTGGCCAAGCATTTGCTGTGACCGAACAACAAAATCTTTTAAAACTTTATTTAAAGCATGACCCATATGAAGATGGCCATTTGCATATGGTGGGCCATCATGAAGTACAAATTTCTTTCGGTCCTTCGAATTGTTTCTTAATTTATGGTAAAGATTATTTTTATCCCAATCCTCTAATATGCTTGGCTCTTGTTCAGGCAGACCCGCACGCATAGCAAAAGAAGTTTTAGGCAAAAACAAAGTTTCACTAAAATCTATTTTATCATCTTTAGCGGTCATTTTATTAATTTAAGATTTTCTTAGCTTTGGATATATCTATTTTCAATTGAGTTTTTAATGAATCTATTCCAGAAAACTTTTTTTCTTTCCTAATGAAGTCAATAAATTCTACTTTTAATGAAGAATTATAAATATTCAAATTAAAATTAAACAAGTGAACCTCTAATAAGGGCTTATTTTTATCAAAAGTCGGTCTGACTCCAAAATTGGCAATTCCCTTGTAATTCTTTCCCTTTGCACTCTTATTCATTACTTGTGCACGAACAGCATAAACCCCATGGTTAGGCTGAATATATTCATCAATTTTAAGGTTTGCTGTTGGAACTCCTATTGTTCGCCCCCTTTGATCACCTTTCATTACTCTAGAGACAATTGTAAACGGAGCCCCAAGAAATTTGTTAGCAAGTTTCACCTCTCCTTTTTGAATTAAAGCTCTTATGTTTGATGAAGAGTAAATTTTCATTTTTGTTTTTTTGTGAAGGATTTTATTTGTTTCCACTAAATTTATGGGTGTCACATAAAATGAATGTTCTTTTCCAAAATTTGATAGAAACCGATAGTCGCCAGATCTTTTATTCCCAAACCTAAAATTTTTACCAACAAAAATATTCTTCATAGCTATGCCTGAAAAAAGAATTTTTTTACAAAATAATTTAGGCGTCATTGTTGCAATGCTCTTATTGAACTTTAAGACAATCGCATAATCAATTTTATGGGATTTTAAAATTTCTAGACGCGTATCAACCTGTGTTAATAAAAAACCTTTATTATCCTTTTCAAAATACCTTCTAGGATGAGGATCAAAAAGCAATACTCCAACTTTTGCATCTTTTTTTTTACTAAGTTTCTTGGCTAACGATATTATTGATTGGTGACCTTTATGAACACCATCAAGGTTACCAATTATAAGGATAGAGTCTTTCGTAAAATTATACGTCTTTTTAAGATCTTTAAATATTTTCACTTTATTTCACTTTAGAAAATCAGAAACTGTGATTTCTTTTGTATCTCTTGAAAGAATATTTTCCACAAGATTGCTAATATCTTCAATGTTATTTTTACCTGATATTTGATCCTTATGTATACCATTCATAATAAAGACAAAATCCAAATTAAAGTTTTGTGCACCAAGACAGTCGGTTTTGATGCTGTCCCCGATTGCAAGGATATCTGACTTATTTTCAATATTATTCATATTTTTCAAATCTTGAAAAGCTTGGTCATAAATTTCAACGTATGGTTTTCCATAATATACTACTTTACCACCAAGTTTTTCATAATATTTGCCTAAAGCTCCAGCACAAAAAATAGAGTTTAATCCTCGATAAACAATTTCATCAGGATTTACACATACAATAGGTTTTTCTTTCTCAATGAAGTCATTAAATAAATCATTATAATCTTTAGGAGTTTCAAAACTGTCATCGTAAAGTCCTGTTGTTAAAATGAAATCTGCCTCATTAATACTATCTACCTTACTAATATTTATATTTTCTAATAGATCGTAGTCCTTAGTTGGGCCTAGATGAAAATAACTTTCACCATGAATTTTTTTATTAACAAACTTCGTTCCTATATCTCCAGAGGTATAAATATCTTTATAAAGATCGGGATTAAGTCCAAGTTTATTTGTCAAACCCTCCTGAACAACATAATTAGGACGCGGGGCATTAGAAATCAAATAAACATCAATTCCATGCTCCTTCATGCGTTCAAGATAAGTGAGAGCGCTAGCATAAATTTCAACACCATTATGAATTACTCCCCAGAGATCACATAAAATTGCTTTATAGGATAGTGAATAACTCTCAACACTCTTAACTTCATTAATATTCATATTTTTATTGAAATTATTTTATTAACTTATAATCTTTTTTTTAAATCAGTTCGTAATTAAATGACATCACTTTTTAATTTAAAAGATAAAAATGCAATTATTACTGGATCTTCACGTGGTATAGGTAAGGCTATTGCATATCGAATGGCTGAGCATGGCGCCAAAGTAATAATAACAAGTCGCAAAATTGATGCATGCGAGAACGTTGCAGAAGAAATTAATAGTACGTTTGGTAAGGATACCGCTACAGCAATATCATGTAATATTTCTGACAAAGAACAGTTAAAAAACTTGTATGTTAAATCAAAGGAGTTTTGTGGGAGTATAACAACTTTAGTATGTAACGCGGCTGTAAATCCATATTTTGGGCCATCTAACAACATACCAGATGAAGCATTTGAAAAAATAATGAAATCAAATGTACAGAGTAACTTTTGGCTATGTAACGAAATACTGCCCGATATGGTAAAAATAAAAAGTGGTTCTATCATTATAATTTCATCAATAGCAGGTCTACACGGAAGTAGCATGTTAGGCGCTTATGCTATTAGCAAGGCCGCTGATTCTCAGTTAGCAAGGAATATTTCTGTGGAGTATGGTAGAAATAATATTAGAGCAAATTGTATATCTCCGGGGCTAATCAAGACTGATTTTGCACGTGCACTTTGGGAGAACGAAGACATTTTGAGGGTAACAACAGCGAAATCAGCGCTCAAAAGAATTGGCATGCCAGATGAAATCGCAGGAGCCGCCGTCTACCTTGCGTCTGAAGCAGGCTCGTTTATGACTGGACAAAATATAGTTATAGACGGTGGAGAGTCTGAACAGTAGTCAAAGTGTTGTAAAATAGGCATTTTTTGTCATCTTTTATAATTATTCGTTTTTGAAGCCCCTCTTGACACATACGCACTGGATCACTATATGCCTAGGTAATTAAGCAAAAGATATTAAATATTTAGGAGATTAAAAATGGATTTTCGACCTTTACATGATCGTGTTCTCGTAAGGAGATTAGACACTGAAGAAAAAACTGCTGGAGGGATTATCATTCCTGATACAGCTCAAGAAAAACCTCAAGAAGGACAAATTGTTGCTGTTGGGTCAGGAACAAAATCTGAAGATGGAAAAGTTACACCATTAGATTTAAAAGCGGGAGATATTGTCCTATTTGGAAAATGGTCTGGCACTGAAGTCAAAGTTGATGGGGAAGAGCTATGTATCATGAAAGAGTCTGACATCATGGGTGTCATTGAAAAAAAATCAAAATCAAAATCAAAAAAGAAAAAATAAATCTTAAATCAAGGAGAATAAAAAATGGCGGGTAAAGATATACATTTTGGCACAGAAGCAAGAAACAAAATGCTTAAAGGTGTTAACGTTTTAGCTGACGCAGTTGCAGTAACATTAGGTCCTAAAGGAAGAAACGTTGTCATGGATAAATCTTTTGGTGCACCTAAAAGTACTAAAGATGGAGTTTCAGTTGCAAAAGAAATCGAACTAAAAGATAAATTCGAAAATATGGGAGCCCAAATGGTTCGTGAAGCTGCAAGTAAAACAAATGATGTTGCAGGTGATGGAACGACAACAGCTACTGTACTTACAAGAGCAATAGTTACTGAGGGCTTAAAATTTGTTGCAGCGGGAATGAATCCAATGGACTTAAGAAGAGGAGTGGATTCTGCAATAGATGCTGCAAGCGATGCCATTAGTAGTTCATCAAAAAAAGTTAAAACTAGTGCTGAAGTAGCACAAGTTGGCTCTATTTCTGCAAACGGTGAGGCTGAAGTTGGAGCTATGATTGCAAAGGCAATGGATAAAGTTGGAAACGAAGGCGTTATAACAGTTGAAGAAGCTAAAGGTCTTGAAACTGAACTTGATGTTGTTGAAGGTATGCAATTTGATAGAGGCTACCTATCTCCATATTTTGTGACTAATGCAGAGAAAATGACAGCTGATCTAGAAAATGCTTATATTCTTCTTCATGAAAAAAAATTAACAAACCTACAACCAATGCTTCCTCTATTAGAAGCTGTAGTTCAAGCGGGAAGACCACTTGTAATTATTGCTGAAGATGTTGAAGGTGAAGCGCTTGCTACATTGGTGGTTAATAAGTTAAGAGGTGGATTAAAAATTGCTGCCGTAAAAGCACCAGGTTTTGGCGATAGAAGAAAAGCAATGATGGAAGACATTTCTATTTTAACCGGTGGTCAGGTCATATCTGAAGACTTAGGTATTAAATTAGAAAATGTAACCATTAATGATTTAGGGACGGCAAAAAGAATTAGTATTGATAAAGAAAATACTACAATTGTTAATGGTGCTGGAACTAAAGCTGATATTCAAGGTAGATGCTCTCAGATTAGGAAACAGATTGAAGAAACAACATCTGACTACGACAGAGAGAAGTTACAAGAACGTCTTGCTAAATTAGCTGGTGGAGTAGCTGTAATCAAAGTTGGTGGAGCTACCGAAGTTGAAGTTAAAGAAAGAAAAGACAGAGTTGATGATGCTCTTAATGCTACTAGAGCTGCAGTTGAAGAAGGTATCGTTGCTGGGGGTGGATTATCACTTCTAAAAGCAGCTGGTGCACTTGATAAGGTCAAAACTGCTAACGCTGATCAAAAAGCTGGGGTGGATATTGTCCGTAGAGCATTAGAAACACCAATTAGAACAATTGCAAACAACGCAGGTGTTGATGGATCTGTAATTGTTGGCAAGCTTAAAGAGGGCAAGTCTTCAACTGAGGGTTATGATGCTCAGTCTGATAAATTTGTCGATATGTTTAAAGCGGGAATCATTGACCCAACTAAAGTTGTGAGAACAAGTTTACAAAACGCTGCATCTATTGCAGGTGTTTTAATTACAACTGAAGCGATGGTCGCAGATGCTCCTGAAGATAAGGCTGCTGCGGCACCTGCAATGCCTGATATGGGCGGCATGGGCGGCATGGGCGGCATGATGTAATAATCGTTCACGATAAACTCAAAAAAAACCCGGCCTAGCCGGGTTTTTTTTATTCAAACTTATTAATAAAGTTTTTATAATTACTTTCTATTTCGTTATCCCACTCTGCAACTTTTGAAGAAAAGATATTTGCTGATGATTTCAGGATTATGCCATCATCAAGAACTCTTAAATTGTTAGCCCTAAGTGTTTCACCTGTTGATGTTATATCAGTGATGATTTCTGAAAAACCATTGAAAGGCGCACTTTCAGTAGAGCCATCACTTTCAACAGTTCTATAATCAACAACTCCACATTTAGAAAAGAAATTATTTGTTAAATTCTTATATTTAGTTGCTACACGCAATCTTTTTGAATATTTATCCCTGTGATTATTGCTCACTTCTTCCAAATCAGCCATCGTCATTACATCAATCCAGATATCCGGTACAGCAACAACCAGATCCGCTTTTCCAAAAGTTAACTCCAGATCCTTTGTTATTTTTGAATTAAAATTGAAAATTTTTTCTTGTATGAGGTCATCACCAGTTAAGCCTGCATGAATTGATCCCTCATCAAGTCTATTGGTAATTTCTTTAGCACTTAAAAAATATAGAACTGTATCACTTAGTCCCTTTATTGTACCAATATAATCTCTTTCATTTACAAGATTTTCAAAAGTAATATTTTTATCTAGAAATAGTTTCTCCATGTCTTTTCTTAATCTGCCTTTACTAGGTAATCCTATCCTTAATTTATTTTCAAATTTCATGACTATATAATTTTACTTAAATTATTATTATTTGTTGCAAACCCTATAGCTGACAGATTGTTTCTGGACCCTAAAATATTAAGCAACTTATCGTATCTTCCACCCGTTATTAACTTTAAATTGCCTGATTGATCATAGATTTCGAACATAACACCATCATAAAATTCAATTGAATGTCCAAAGTCATTGTTGAAATTAATTTTAGATATATCCATTTCAGATGAGACAGCGTTCTTGAAGTCTTCAATGCCATCAATCTCTTTTTTAAAAAAATCAAGCTTTTGATCACTTACAAACTCTCTTAAAATATTCGGAAAAGTATCAAGAGAAGCGTTTAAAGCTAAAAAATTATTAATCAGATTTACAATTTGTTTTCCATTGCTTTCAGAGACGATGTTCTCACTTTTCTCCTGAAATCGTTTGACGATTTCTTCAACTGTCCTTGAGCCTGAACCAGAATTGCTATTAGAATTAATTATATCAACCAAATTTCCACTTGAATTGGTATTCAAACCTAGTTTTTCATTGATAATTTCATCTTTTTTCAAAACGTCATAACCGACACCTTGCCCTAATCGATTTAACAAACTGTCAAAATATGATCTTCTAAAAAAATGCCTGACAATTCTTTGTTTCCACCTGTTCGGTAAATCTAAATAACTTATAAAACTATTAAAGAGGTTTAGACTGCCTATTTTAATTTGGTATTCATTAATATTTAATTTTTCTAGAATTTTGACTGCCGTTTTAAGCGTATATATATCTTTTTCATAAATAGTTTTTAGCTTTTTTTCTGTAAAAATAATTTCAACCCCTGATTGGTTTAATTCAATTGATGTATCATTTATTCCATTGGTTGACCTAAATACTGGTCCACTATAGCATAAATTAGCTTCATTTATTTTATCATCACTTTTAATAAAACTTTGACACGTAGGGATCGTCATATCTGGTCTCAGACATTTTTCCTTGCCTGAACCGTCTATAAAAGAATACATCTGACTTCTGATTTCTTCTCCCGATGTTTCATAAAAAATGTCAGAATCATGAACTAAAGGAAGCTCTACATATTGAAATCCTAACTCAATAAAATAATCTTTTAATCTAATATTTAATTCCTGTAGTGACATAGATCAAATTTTTAGTATTTCCTTTAGAGTGCTTACTAAATCCTCTCTAATTACTTCTTTTTGACCTGCTTTAGTTTCTTTCCATTCTTCACGTCCAGTTATATTTTTTGAAATCTCACTTCCCTCTTTTAAATCTTTAAGTGATATTTTATTATTTTTAATTTCATCATCACCTGCAATTACAACTGCATCAGCTTGCTTGCGATCACAATATTTAAGTTGCTTAGCTAAGTTTTTTGAGCCAAAAGAAATCTCGCAGGCCATGCCTGCATCTCTAATTTCAGATGCCATTCGAATATACTCGGATAAATTATTATCTCCTAAATTTGCTACAATTACTAAAGGTCTCGATTTGGCTTTAATGAGATCCAACTGCTCTAGAGCGACAATAAGCCTGTCAACACCAACAGAAATGCCAGTAGCGGGAACGTCCTCTTTCCCAAATCTTGATATCAGTTTGTCATATCTTCCTCCTCCAGCCACTGATCCAAAAACTATAGTTTCACCTTTTGTATTTTTTACATCGATTAATAGTTCAGCTTCAAAAATCATGCCTGTATAGTAATCCAATCCTCTTACAATGGATGGATCAAATGAAATTGGATAATCTGCAAAATTCTCTAAATAAGAGTTAAACTCATCAATATCATCACTCGTTTGCTTCTGGTCGTTCATAAAGTCTAAAATCATTGATGCTTGTTCATCATCAAGACCTACACCTTCCATAAAATCACCAGATTTATCTTTCCTACCCTCACATAATAACTCTTTAACACCTTCATCACCTAGACGATCCTTTTTATCTACTGCTCTAAGAATTTTTGATTCAACTTCTTTCGAAGCCTTTATTTTCTCAAAAAGGCTTGTCCAAATTTTTCTATTTGAATATTTAATTTTAAATTGAGAGTCATTTAAACCAAGTCTTCTCAAAATATTTACAACCATGACGCATAATTCAGCATCGATTAGATTTGATTGAATTCCGATAACATCTGCATCAAATTGTAAGAATTCTCTGAATCTTCCAGGCCCTGGCTTTTCATTCCTCCATACTATTCCGGATTGATATCTTTTAAATGGCTTCACTAAATTTTGATAATTCTGTGCAACATATCGTGCTAAAGGAGCTGTTAGGTCATATCGTAATGATAGCCATTCACCATCTTCATCTTGTAACGAAAAAACTCCTCCACTTGGTCGATCTATATCAGGCAAAAACTTGCCCAGACTATCAGTGTATTCAATGGATGAAGTTTCTAATTCAACAAATCCAAATTTTTGACACTCTTCCTCTATTACCTCAGTAACTATTTTTCTGAGAGTCAGGAGTTGTTTCTCACTGTCTTTAAACCCTCTAGGTAAAATAGCCTTGGGTTTATTGTTATTCTTAGTCATACGATTCCAATCGTTAGTACGATACTACAAAGTTAGTTTATTTAATATAAAAAGGGGTTGTTGTTCGCTGACGCTTTTTGTTCAGCAAACTTAGATATGAATATTATGATGTGTATAAACAATCATGAACAGTGAAATGCCTTATTTATTCAAAAAAGTCAAATTTTTATAATTTTTATTATTAAGTGAAGCCGAAATACTCTATTTTTATTAAATGATTACCACTGAAAACAGTAGAAAATTAACTGTTATTTATGCTGCGCTTGGCCATCTATTGATGCACATGTTTGCTGCATTTTACTTTGTAATTGTTCTTGCAATTGAAGATGAGTGGAAATTTTCATATGACGAGCTTTTAAATCTATGGTTTCTTGGGTCTCTTCTTGTTGGCATAGGATCTTTACCAGCCGGATGGATTAGTGATCGATGGAGCCGTTCAGGAATGATTGCAATAATGTTTTTAGGTCTAGGTATTAGTTCAGTTCTTTGTGGTCTGAGTGGGAATAAATTATCTCTTTTTATTAGTCTATCCTTGCTTGGCTTATTTTGCTCAATATATCACCCTGCTGGAATATCGTGGATAGTTAATACATCAAAAGAAACAGGACGTGCACTTGGTTTCAATAATATATTTGGAGGCGTAGGAATTGGATTGGGAGCTTTTTTTGCTGGTATTTTAATTGATCAAATTAATTGGCAAGCTGCGTTTATATTCCCCGGAATAATTTCTATTCTAACAGGCTTATGTCTCTCATATCATTTGAGATCAGGAAAAATTTCATTGACTAATATTAAATCAGAACAATTTCGAGATAATCCAGAAAAAAATCAAATGCTAAAAATTGCGATTATAATGCTTGTAAGTATTACATGTTTGAGTTTTGTATATCAAATTCTTCAAACAAGTTTGCCTAAAGCAATTGATATCAGACTGTCAAACAGCTTAAACCTCTCTACGTCTGAGATTGGATATATTGTGGCTGCTATTTACATTGTAAGTGGTTTAATGAACTACATAGGTGGTATTTTAACAGATAAATATTCTGAGAAAGTAATTTATGCTATTGGCATCATCGGACAAGGCGCACTTCTTTTATTCATTGTTAGTCTATCAAATTATTGGTTAATTGTTATCAGTCTCATGATTGTTGCTTTTAATTCAAGTATACTTCCAGCAGAAAATTTATTACTGGCTAAATTCTCACCAGAAAAATATCAAAGTCTCGTATATGGTATAAAATTCATTGTTTCATTCTCCGTAGGGCCAATAGCCCTAATCCTAATTTCTAGAAGCTATGAAATAAGCGGTGAGTTTGGATTTCTTTATTTGCTTTTTGGATTTGTAATGATCCTGCTCTTTTTGATCGTACTCACTCTTCCCGTAAAAAAATCATTAGTTGGTACAGCTGGGTAGACTTGAACTACCGACCTCCTGGTCCACAACCAGGCGCTCTAACCAACTGAGCTACAGCTGCATAAGTGGTGGCTCGAGGTGGATTTGAACCACCGACACAAGGATTTTCAGTCCTTTGCTCTACCAACTGAGCTATCGAGCCTCACGTTAGTAATGTAAGTCTTTTATTCTATAAGAAGTATTCGTGCAAAGAAAATATTCTTATTGCTAATTAATTAAGCTTTTCATTTAGTCTGCTTATCAAATCCTGCACACTTTTTAATGAATTTAATTCATCAGCATCAATCATCAGCTGATAATTATCGTCATTTTTAATATAAACGCATGGTAGATTGATTTGCTTAGGTACAAACTCTAAGTCTTCGAGATGGTCAATGTAATAAAATCTGCTATTTATTTTTAGCGACTTAAGATAATTGCCCCAAATCTTTTCCTTACCTCGATTGTTATATGTGATAGAGCACAAATGACATTCATACGTACTTGGTGAAATTATTTTATGACCCCAATCTATGAGGGCATTGAAAATGCCACTTTTTGCATTGTAAATAAAAATTAATTCTCTCATGATTTAATTAAACCAACCGAACCCAATAAGTTATTAGTTTGAAACAATGGTAATCCAACTACATTTGAATACGAGCCGTTTATTGACTTGATAAAAACTTCAGCATAGCCCTGAATTTTGTATGATCCTGCAACATTTTTCCATTCATTTGTTATGATGTAGCTATCAATATCTTTTTTATTAAGCAGTTTAAAATTAACTGTAGTTGTGACACTCCTACTTATAACTTTATTCTTAGTATCTCGTAGGCACAATACGGTTGAAACGCGATGTCTTCGACCCGATAATTTATTGAGATTTTTCCTAGCAATAACTTCATCATTTGTTTTATCAATTATTCTTCTTCCACTATAGGCAATAGTATCTGCCGTAAGAATCACAGCATTTTCATGCTTCCCATCAAAGTGCTTCATCTTTTGAGTAGCTATTCGTTTACAGTAATCTAAGGGCAATTCCTTTTTGTTGATCGTCTCGTCAATATTAGGTGAGATTATTTCATCGGGTTTGATCCCAAGAATTGATAGCAATTCTAATCTTCTAGGAGATGAGCTGCCTAAAATAAATTTCAATATATTCTCTTAGTTATTTATATCTAAATATTATTCTACCTTTAGTAAGGTCATAAGGTGTGATCTGAACGAGAACTTCGTCACCTGCTAAGACTCTAATTCTATTTTTTCTCATTCTACCAGCTGTATGTGCCAAAACTTCATGGCCATTTTCTAGTGCAACTTTAAACATTGCATTTGGAAGTATATCAGTAACTTTACCTTTAAATTCTAAAATCTCTTCTTTTGACATAAATTATTTTTTTGTAAGCCTATATTCTATTGACCTTGAATGTCCGTCAAGACCTTCATTATCAGCGATTGTCATAGCACTATTTCCGATTTCTTCAATACCTTCTTTTGTAAACTCAACAAGCGATATTTTCTTTAGAAAGTCAAATACTGACAGTCCTGATGAAAATTTTGCACTCCTTGATGTAGGCAATACATGGCTTGGACCAGCAACATAGTCACCTAATGCTTCGGGTGTATTCCTACCGAGGAATACTGCACCTGCATTAACAATATATTTAAGAAAATCTCTTGCATTATCAATAGCAAGCTCGAGGTGTTCAGGGGCTAATTGGTTTGAGATATCAAAAGCCTCTTTAAGATCACGTACAACTATGATTTTACCGTTTGAATCCCAGCTTGCTGACGCAATTTCTTTTCTTGGAAGGGACTCTAATTGACTAGGCACTTCTTTTTCAACCGCTTCAGCTAATGCCTGATCAGTGGTAATTAGAATGCTTTGAGCACTTTTATCATGTTCAGATTGGGCGATGAGATCAGCAGAAATAATTTTTGGATCACTATTCTGGTCAGAAATTATAACTATTTCAGAAGGTCCTGCAAACATATCAATTCCGACAAATCCTGAGACTTGCCGTTTTGCTTCAGCGACATAAATATTACCAGGTCCAACAATTTTATTTACAGGTGCCACGCTTTTAGTTCCATATGCCATTGCCGCGACTGCCTGAGAGCCACCCATGCAATATATTTTTTTAATACCAACAATTTTTGCGGCATATAAAACTGATGGATTGATCTGTCCGTCAGTTAATGGTGTAGCCATTACTATGTCTTTTACACCTGCAACCATAGCCGGTATTGCATTCATAAGAACTGTACTAGGGTAGCTTGCTGTTCCACCTGGTACATAAATCCCTGCTGTTTCCAAAGGCTTCCACATATATCCAAGAGTAGATTTTAGATCATCATTAAAACTTAAATCCTGTGGTAATTGTTTTTCATGGTATATCCTAACTCTATCTGCTGCTGTTTGAATAGCCTTGCATATCTTTTCAGGTAATCCATCTGTCTGATTGTTTATTGTAGTTTCATCTAAAATGAAGTTTGATTTTGAAAGTTCATTGCGATCAAGTTGATTGGTATATTCTATTAAAGCATCATCACCTTTGGTTCTTACATCATTAATTATTTTAGCTACAACATCTTTTACATCTTTGTCATCTGACCTATTAGTGTTTAGTAAATTTTCAAATTCCTGTTGAAAGCCTGAATTGCTTGTATTAATTATTTTATTCATTCACTTGTTCTTCTGTACTCCAAGGGTTTCCTTGATCATCTAATTTGCACCGAATAATTTCAGTTTCGAGTTTTATAATTGCATCATTTTTGAAAAGCAATTCAATTTCAATATTTTTTGACTTATTGGGATAATAATTAAAAGTCATAAGTTCTAATTTCTTTGATTTGTTCAATTGATCGATATTTTTTGAGTAAACTGATATGACATCCTCAAAGCACAGAACAGCCTTAATACGCTGATTGACTTTATTTACGATTTTTTCTTCCCACATAAATCGTGTAATCATGAGAAAAAATGATCTTATTGAAGGCAGATATTTAATATCACTTACTTCAATGAGTCCGTCCTGCAATATTGTCCCAATAATTTTTAATTCATCAGTATCGATTGCATTCAAATTCATATTTTTTAAAACCGCTTAATCTCTGCTCCACATGCTTTTAATTTTACCTCAATTTGTTCATATCCTCTATCCAAGTGATAGATGCGATTTAGGGTTGTTTCACCATCAGCCACTAATCCTGCTAAGATTAAACTTACAGAAGCTCTTAGATCAGTTGCCATAACTGGAGCTCCTCTAAATCCTGAGCAAGGATTAATAATTGCTCTTTTTCCATTAATTTCGATATTTGCTCCCATTCTATTCAACTCAGGTACATGCATGAATCTGTTTTCAAATATGTTCTCGTCAATAACTGACTTAGTTTTAGCCATAGACATTAAAACCATCATTTGCGCTTGAACGTCTGTTGGGAAACCAGGATATTCCTTTGTTTGAATTTCAATACCTTCACTAATATTAGATTTATTTACTGTTACACTATTTTCATCAAAAATTATATCAACTGGTAATGTCTTTAAAGTCTCTAAAACATTGCTAATGTGTTCAATGTTTAAATTTTCTATTTTAAGTCCATCTCCTGCTAATGCTCCAGCTATGATATAAGTAACAGCCTCAATACGATCAGGAATAATAGAATAATTTGTACCATTCAAAGCTGTTACCCCTTGGATCACAGCAGACCTATTGTCACCAAGTTCAATTTTTGCTCCCATAGTATTTAAACAATTAATTAAATCAATCACCTCAGGCTCTAACGCGATATTAGAAATTTCAGTTTCACCACTTGCTAATGACGCTGCCATAATAATATTTTCAGTAGCGCCAACAGATATTTTAGGAAGTTCGATCTTATTTCCAGTCAGTCCTTTAGGTGCGCTACATTGAATATATCCTTTTTCCAATTCAAAAGTTGCGCCGAGTTTTGTGAGTGCATCTATATGAATATCGATTGGTCGAGCACCTATAGCGCAACCTCCAGGAAGTGATACGCTCGCCTCACGCTTTCTTGCAAGTAAAGGTCCTAGCACTAATATACTTGCTCGCATCTTTCTCACTAAATCATATTCAGCAATAGTTTTTTCCGTATCTGAATATTGAAGCGTAATAGAATTTTTATTACTTTCACTTTTTGTGACATTAACTCCAAGAGATGATAAAACCAAACTCATAGTTTTTACATCAACAAGCTCCGGAACATTTGAAAGTTCTAATTTTTCATTAGTTAAAATACTAGCAGCCATAATGGGTAGAGCAGCATTCTTTGATCCACTAACAGGAATCACACCCCTTAGAGGTTGTCCTCCATTTATAACAATTTTCTGCATTAAATTTTATAGCTTGGGAAGAGTAACGCCAGTTTGTTTCATGTATTTCCCTTTTCTATCCTTGTAGGAAATCTCAGGCGGAGCCTCACCTTTATAGAATAGGAACTGGCAACCTCCTTCATTCGCATAAATTTTTGCTGGCAGTGGTGTTGTATTTGAAAACTCTAAAGTTACATGCCCTTCCCATTCAGGCTCCAAAGGAGTTACATTAACTATTATTCCACATCGTGCGTATGTTGATTTGCCTAAACAAACTACTAACACGTCTCTTGGAATTCTGAAATATTCTACGGTGCGTGCTAGTGCAAATGAATTAGGTGGTATGATACATTCTTTGCCTGGTCTATCAACAAAGCCTTTGTCATCAAAATTTTTTGGATCAACTAAAGCTGAGTCAACATTTGTAAATATTTTAAAATCTTCAGACACTCTTGCGTCATATCCGTAAGAAGACAATCCAAAGGAGATAGTCCCGTCTTTTTTTGTCCGTCTACAAAGGGTTCGATCATGCCTTGTTCTAAAGACATTTTTTTAATCCAATTATCAGACATGATGGTCATCTTATTTTTCTTCTTTCTTTCGTTGATATTCTTTTCTTTTTCTTAAATTCTGTCTCAAAGCCTCAGATAGTCGTTCAGTATCATTAAGCTTTTTATTCTTTTGCTCTTCCTTCGAGGAACTGTTTGATTTCATCTTTATTCAACCCTGCCTTTTTAAGCTCTTTAACAAGTTTTTCTTCTTCTTTTTTATCTGTATTATCAGCTTGTTTGGACTCTCTTTTCTGTTGTTTTGCCATCGCGCGCTCTCCGCGTTTAGACTTGTAATCGTGATGAATGCCCATAATTATCTCCGTGAATTGCGCTACTTTATACAATTTTTTTATAGGATTCTCTAGTAAAAACAAGGAGTGCTATTGAAGGATTATTTTGTAAGCTTATTGCTAGTCTTTAATGAACAGATCGCTTGAAAAATCAGAAAACTTTTCTGAACCATTTTCTGTAACTCTCAATGAGTGACTCGCTTCAACACCCCAACTACCAAATTGCATTACTGCAATCATGTGGAATGTGACATTTGGATGAAGAATAGTTTGGTCTCCTTTAGAGATATTTATTGTATGCTCACCCCAATCTGGAGGATATCCTATGCCAATTGAATATCCAGTTCGAGATTCTTTTTTAATGTCATGCTTGTCAAGAACAGCCCAAAATTTTTGTGCCACATCATCAGCTGTATTTCCAGGTTTTATTGCTGAAATGCCTTCGTCTAAGGCTTCATTGGTAGCTTTAATAGCGTCAATTTGTTTTTGCTCTGCCTTACCAAGCAACACTGTTCGTGCTAGTGGAGCGTGGTATCTCTTATGAACACCAGCTAGTTCAACGATTGTAGCTTCGCCCTTAACAAACTTCTCTTGCGTTGCAGTTAAATGAGACGCAGATGTACCTGCACCAGTGGGTAGTAAAGTGGCGATACTTGAGTACTCCCCACCAATTTCAGGTGTACCATAAAACATTGCTTTTTGAATTTCTCCTACTGCATCACATTGTCTAATTCCTGGATTTATTATGTCAATTGCAGTTTGCATAGCCTGATCGGTAATCAATGCTGCATTTTTCATTAGTTCAATTTCATTATCTGATTTTATATATCTCACCCAGTTCACAAGCCTTTCAGAATCTTTAAGTGATGCATCAGGCAATCCGTCAATGAGTTTCTGATAACAAAAAGCTGTGAAGTAATGACTATCCATTTCAAGACCTATTGATTGATTATCCCATTTTTTATTTTTAATGATCTCGATTAAATAATCATAAGGATGGTCAGGCCATGTATGGATATATTTTTCTGCATATACAATAATATTTTCTTGAGACCAACAGCTCTGTAAAAATGCACCTCCAGCGTCCTGATCTCTTACAAATAAAAATGGCTCATCTAAATCAACATGAACTAAAACACATTGCGCATAATAAAATGACCATGCGTCATATCCTGTCAGATAATTCATATTTGCAGTATCTTGCGATATTAACAAATCTATCCCTTTTTCTTGCATCGACTTCTTAACTTTTTTAAGTCTGTCAATATATTCACTTTTAGGAAAATTCATAAATCTAGGATAGTCGTTCACAAACAAGTTTGGTCCAGAAAGAGGACCCAATCACAAGAAGTTTGTCATTAAAGTCGTATGTGGAAGAATGCAATGACTGGCCGTGTGTGCCCTCTGTTCCATTGCCAATAAGTATGTAACAACCTGGTTTAACCATCAACATTTGAGCAAAATCCTCAGAAAATAATTTTGGATCACAATTTCCGTCAACATTAGTAGTTCCAACAAGATCTTCAGCAACCTTTGACGCTAAAGCTGCTTGTTCAGTTGTATTAATTGTCATGTTTGTTCGAGTATCGTATGTAAATTCGAACTTTATACCGTGAGCGTTGGCAATGCCTTCAACAATATTTTGCATGCTATCTTCAATAATTTTATTGGCCTCAGGAGACAGTGCTCGAGCATCTCCAGAGATTATAGAATGACCGGGTAAAATATTTTCATTTCCATCAGACTCAAATTTGGTGACAGATACAACACCATTCATTGCTGGGTTTAATTTTCTTGAAACTATTGATTGTAATGAAGTTATGATTTGTGTTCCTACTGTTATCGTATCAACTCCCATGTGCGGTAATGCAGAATGACCACCTTGACCCCAAAGCTTGATATTAAAAAGGCTTTCACTTGCTGTTATTGTGCCTGAACGTGTAGCAAAAGAGCCGACTTCCATTCCAGGTAAATTATGAAATGCATAAACTTCATCTATCGAAAATTTTTCAAACAGACCGTCATCAATCATTGCTTGTGCACCTTGCGTTTTTTCTTCATCAGGTTGGAAAATAAAATAAACCGTGCCATTAAAATTTTTTGTTTCAGAAAGATATTTGGCAGCACCGAGAGCCATTGCCGTATGACCATCGTGACCGCACGCATGCATTTTACCTTCATGAGTAGATTTATATGCGCAGTCACTCTCTTCTTTTACTGGTAAAGCATCCATATCAGCACGTATACCTATACTCTTATTACTATTGCCATTTTTAAGGACTGCAACAATGCCTTTTTTTCCAATTCCCTCAAAAACTTCTAATCCAAAGCTTTTTAAAATCTCAGCAACTTTTGCTGAGGTGATATCTAAATTAAAATTTAGTTCTGGATGTGCATGAAAGTCATGCCTCCAAGCAATCATTTCTTTTTCAAAATTTTCTGTAACTACATTCATCTTTTAATATTTATAATTTCTTTCTAAGCCAATTATGAAACCTTTTTATTTCGTACTCTTCAGGCATTAAGGTTCCGTTTTTACGTATAGGATTATGTATGCCTTTTTGATTAAGTTCACAAGCTTCAGCGTCCTGTTTCATTACAAGCACTGCAAAATCAACAACATTTTTCATTGAATATTTTTTATCTTTAAGTGTTTCTTTTCGAAAAACCCACTCTGCCGTTACTTCTGTAAGCTCATTCGATAAAGGAAGGATACGAACCATTCTGATATGGTCTGTGAAAATCGCTAAAAACATCGATGGCCAGCTTGTCATGTAAATATATCCAGGGAAGTCTGTCTGTTTTTCTAAGTATTCTACACGATGCCCTTGTGCGCTGCCATCCATCGACCACGTTTCAGTTCCTTTTTTCATACCACCTTTATACTTTGGATCATCATGATTAATAAACCTTTTCCAGTTAGGATCATCTTTAATGTCTACAAGCCTTCGGCCATAAATAGGAACAAGATTAGATAGTTCTGGATGAAGATTTGGACAATGTAGACACTCACTATAATTTTCCCAAAAAATTTTCCAATTGCATTTTATTTGCTTTTTCCATGTGTGACCTATTTGATAATTACTCACATTTAATTGTGAAAACGCATCACTGTAATCTGGGAAAACTTTTCTAGAATTCCATTTAGCTTTATTATTTAAGTTAATAAAAATTAGTCCATTCCAAATTTTAAATTTTACTTTGATTAAACAATTTTTATCTTTTTTAAAATTTTTTGGATCAATAATTGACGAAGTTTTAACAAGATTTCCATTACTCGCGTTATAAGACCATTGGTGATAGGGACAAATTAATAAATTGGATTTCAACTTACCATTTTTTTCTTTTTTTAAAATAGATCCTCGATGACTACAGGAATTATAATAAGCATTTATATTTCCCTCCTTGTCACGTACAAGAAGAATATTAAATTTACTTATTTCAACAGTATGAAAAGATAACGGCTGTGATAAAGCTTGTTCGTGGCAAATATATATCCACTCCTTAGCTAAAACTTTCTTTATTTCTTTATCAAACTGATTTTGATTAAAATACCAATTTAATGGTAAAGATTTTTCAGTTTTTTTTAAAATATATCCTTCACTCATGCTTGTAAAAATTTTATACCCTTATATTGTCTATGACTAGATATTATGAGAAAAATTCATTGGATTATCCTATTTAGCACCCTAGGTTTTTTAATTTTAATTGGTTCTCTATATTTATATAACTTATACAACGTACCTGTCCTATCAAATGAAGAAATTATAAAACTCTCTGAAGAAGCAAAAGAACAAAGAGAAAATATTACAAGGCAAACTGTTTTTGAGCCGTTTGAGTTTAAAAAACCTAGCAAGAATAAGAATGTATATTTTGGTGATCTCCATGTTCATTCAAGTTTGTCATTTGATTCTTATATTTTTGGTAATCGCTATGGTCTTGACGAAACATATAAATTTGCCAAAGGAGAGTCTATGCTGAATATGTTTGGGGAAAAAATGCAAATTTCGAGGCCTCTAGACTTTGCTGCTGTAACTGATCATGCAGAGACTTTTGGACTAGAAGAGAGCTGTGCTGATCCAGAGATTACAGAGGAGTCAAAAGTTACCTGTGCAAGATTGGAGTCCCCTAGTTATAGATTTTTTTTCAATCTCCGCGAGACATCTGTTGCAAGGCCACCTGTAAGCATCATGTCAGCAGCTATTGGTGATAAAGAAAAGGAGGAACGATTTATAAAATCGACATGGGACAAAATTATAAAAGCTGCAGACTATCATTATGAACCTGGAAGGTTTACAACATTCGTTGCCTATGAATATTCACCGACGTTACCTGATGGTGGCTATAACCACAGAAATGTTATATTTAAAAATAATACGGTTCCTGAAAAAGCCTTTTCGCTTTTCGATGCTCACACAGCCATAGATTTATGGAAAAAGTTATTGGAAAGTTGCAACTATCCTTGTGAGTTTATGACAATACCACACAATGGTAATCGCTCATGGGGATATGCATTCGCAAACCATACCATCGATAATGAACAATATACACTTGAAGATTGGAAACTACGAAATGATAATGAGCCTTTAGTTGAAATATTTCAGGATAAAGGGAACTCAGAGTGCAGTACATTTTATGGAAGCACTGACGAAGAATGTGACATTGAACAATTCTATCCAAAGTGTGAAAATGATGATGATACATTATGCATTAAAGAAACATCAATGGCACGCGATGGTCTGAAAAAAGGACTAACACTGGAGAATGAATTTGGATTTAATCCTCTTGATTTCGGGATGATAGGAAGTTCTGACTCCCATAATTCGAATCCAGGAGATACAGAAGAATGGGATTACAGAGGAAGAACCAGCTTCGTCGGACCATCTAAAAGAAGAGTTAAAGAAGGCTTTTTAATGACTCAACTTGTAAATAACCCAGGTGGTCTTGCAGCAGTTTGGGCTGAAGAAAATAATAGAAATACTTTGTTTGAAGCAATGCAAAGAAAAGAAGTTTACGCTACTACCGGTACAAGAATTAAATTAAGATTTTTTCTCAATTTTGAAAGTTCAGAAGAGATTTTTAAGTCTGTTGATCCAATAGCAGAGTCCTACGAGCACGGTTATACTATGGGCAGTACCGTTGTAAACAGCTCTAGGCAAATACCTAAATTTTATATTACTGCTGAACGAGATTCATTAAGCGCACCATTAGACAAGATACAAATAGTAAAAGGCTGGACTGAAGAAGGAAAAGAAAAAGAAGTTGTTTATGATGTAATTTGTAGTGATGAAAGAGAAATTAATAATAGAAAAAACAGGTGTAAACCAACAAAAGCAAAGGTGGATTTTGACAATTGTTCATTTGATGAAAACTATGGAGCTGATCGATTAGAAGTCCTCTGGACTGATGATGAATATTCTTTAGAACAAAATGTATTTTACTATGTCAGAGCCATTGAAAACCCTACTTGTCGCTGGTCAACTTATGATAGTATTAGAATAGATGAAAAGCCCTCTAAAAATTATCCAAAGATTACGCGTGAGATGGCATGGTCGTCACCAATTTGGGTGAAAAATAATTAAGAATATGTTTCCAAAAAATCTCATTGAAAAATATAAAGATTGGCAAAATGATATATTTTTAAAAAAGAAAAAACATTTTGAAAGGTTAGCCAAAGAAGGCCAGTCTCCAAAATATATTATCATTTCTTGCGTTGACTCAAGAGTAGATCCAAACTCAATATTTAAATCTGAGCCAGGTGAATTGCTTGTTCATAGAAACATTGCAAATATTGTTCCACCCTATGATTATATAACGGAACATAGCGGAACAATTGCAGCTATTGAGTTTGGCATTACTGTCTTAAATATTAAAAATATAATTATCATGGGTCATTCAGGGTGTGGTGGTATTAAAAATGGCTATCAAATGTGTAAAGATAATGGGTTTAACTCTAATTCTTCTATTTCAAACTGGTTAAATTTACTTAAGCCAGCTTACAAAAAGATTGATAGTTTAACTGAGGAAGATTCAATTAATGAATTAGAAAAAATTAGTATTAAAACATCATTAGAAAATCTTAAAAACTACCCTTTTATTCAAGAGAGAATTAATAATAAAGAGATTAATATCTATGGCTCATGGATAAATATTGGGTCTGGTGAAATTGAAACACTCAATTTTGATACAGCAAGTTTTCATCCACTTTAATCATTATCATTTATTTAAAAGAATAAAAGACATCTTAGCTTTAAATGATATAAAAGACCGATGCAAAGTATCGTCTCTATCAATAACTTATCAAAAATCTATGATAATAATTTTCAGGCACTAAAAAATATCAATCTAGACATCCGCAAAAATGAGATATTTGCTTTGCTTGGGCCTAATGGTGCTGGAAAAACTACCCTAATCAGTATCATCTGTGGGATTGTAAATCCAACAGTGGGAAAAGTATTAGTAAATGAATATGACATTATAAAGGACTACAGGAAAACTAGGTCACAAATTGGCCTTGTCCCACAGGAACTTACACTTGAACAATTTGAAATTGTTTATAATAACGTTGCTTACACGAGAGGCCTTTATGGAAAGGCCCCAAACCCAGATCTCATTGAAAAGCTACTAAAAGATCTAAGCTTATGGGACAAAAAAGACTCAAAGATAAATGAGCTGTCTGGCGGTATGAAAAGAAGAGTTTTAATTGCAAAGGCATTATCACACGAACCATCAGTGTTATTTTTGGATGAACCAAGTTCTGGTGTAGATGTGGAATTGAGGCAAGATATGTGGAAGATTATTGAGAATCTTCGAGATACAGGAGTTACTATTATTTTAACTACACACTATATTGAAGAGGCTGAGGCAATAGCTGACCGAGTCGCTGTTATTAATAATGGTGAAATGATTATTGTAGATGATACTGAAAATCTTATAAAAAGTATGGGTCAAAAGACACTTACCATTGATCTACACGAAATGATTAATATTTTGCCTGAAAGTCTAGACCAATATGATCTAGAAATTATGAATAATGGCTTATCTATTAATTACCGATACGATACACAGAGTAAACAAACAGGAATTACATCACTCCTACAAGACATGAAAGAATCTGGTTTAAAATTAAAAGATCTTAAAACAGAACAGAGTTCACTTGAAAATATTTTTGTAGAATTGGTTAGGGAAAATTCATGAATTTTTATGCGATCAGAGCTATTTACTTCCACGAGATGGATAGAATGAGACGTACAATTTTCCAAAGTATTCTCTCTCCTGTTATATCTACTTCATTATATTTTATTGTTTTTGGGTCAGTCATAGGGGGAATGATTCCTCAAATTGATGGGGTCAGTTATGGTTCATTTATAGTACCTGGGCTTCTAATGCTAACACTTCTGACCCAGAGTATATCAAATTCAGCATTTGGTATTTTCTTTCCTAAATTTACAGGTTCGGTATATGAAGTATTAGCAGCTCCGATCTCATCACTTGAAATCATAATCGGTTTTGTGGGAGCAAGTGCATCCAAGTCTCTAATTGTTGGGGTAATTATTCTTTTAACAGCAAGTTTCTTTGTAGAATTACAAATACAGTATCCTTTATTGATGCTATTTTTATTAATTCTAACATGCTTAACCTTCATCTTATTCTCTATAGTTAATAGTTTTATTCATGTTTTAAATCCTGACACCAATCATATTTTTGTTTGCGATTATAAACAACGCCTAGCTTGTTTTCGACAATCTTACTTGATGCATCTTCACCATCAATTATTAAATATGATAATATTCTTCCAAAATAATCTTCGAGGTATTCGGTTTTAAATTTAATTGTTGATGCATTTGCAATGAGATCATTTAGGTAATCTCGTGCTTTTAAGCCTAGTTCTAGTTCAGCATTGCATTTCGGCTTGGATATTTCAGGGGTATCTAATTCAAGTAATCTAATTTTTTTCTTCATGCCATTGATTGTGACGTAGCAAGTATCTCCATCATAACAGAATTGATCGTTATACTGTCGAAGACTGATTTCTGCTTGAACAGTTGTAATCATGCTAACAAATATAACGAGAATATATTTCATCTTAATAACTATAAATCTTGTTTTTATATGACAAACCCATTAGAAGACAATCAATATTATTTTATCACTCATCAATGACATCAAAACTAAGAAACATCGCAATTATTGCTCACGTGGATCATGGCAAAACAACATTAATCGACTCTTTAATGAAACAAACTGGTATGTTTCGTGAAAACCAGAACATAGATGAACGTTTAATGGACTCCGGTGATCTCGAAAAGGAAAGAGGGATTACTATTTTAGCCAAACCAACTTCTATTGTTTGGAAGGATGTCCGTATTAACATTATTGACACTCCTGGACATGCTGATTTTGGAGGCGAAGTGGAACGAGTTCTTGGAATGGCTGATGGTGTTATAATATTAGCAGATGCTGCCGAAGGACCAATGCCACAAACAAAGTTTGTTTTAGGTAAAGCCCTCGCCCAGAATTTAAGACCAATTGTTGTGATTAATAAAGTTGATAGACATGATGCTAGATCTGAAGAGGTTGTAAATGAGGTTTTTGATTTATTTGTTGCTTTAGACGCAAGTGAAGAACAATTAGATTTTCCAATTTTGTATGCGGCAGGAAGGGAAGGTTGGTGTGTTGAAAACTTAGAAGACCCTCGCGAAAATTTACATCCATTATTAGATCTTATATTAAAGCACGTTGAAGAACCAACTGTAGACTTATCAAAACCTTTTGCAATGTTAGCAACTTTACTTGATGCAGATCCTTATTTAGGTCGATGCCTTATCGGACGAGTAATTAATGGGTCAGCAAAAGTAAATGATCAAGTAAAGTCTATTAATCTAAGTGGTTCTCAAATTGAAACTGGTAGATTAACTAAATTATTTACTTTTAGAGGGGCGGATAGGGTGCCAGTTGATCAGGTAACAGCTGGAGATATAATTTGTATCGCTGGTTTAGCTGTAACCTCAGTTGCGGATACAATATGTAACCCTGAAGTTTCAGAGCCGCTTATTTCAACACCAATTGATCCTCCCACAATGTCAGTGACAATTACAGTCAATGACTCCCCATTTGCTGGTACTGATGGAAATAGAGTAACTTCAACTTTAATTCGTGAGAGATTACTTGCCGAAGCTGAAACTAACGTTGCAATTACTTTTGAAGAGAATGATCAAAAAGATGCTTTTGAAATAGGTGGGCGAGGTGAGCTACAAATTGGTGTCTTAATAGAACAAATGAGAAGAGAAGGTTTTGAACTATCAGTATCACGACCACGTGTTCTCTACAAAGTTAGTGAAAATGGTGCAAGAACTGAGCCTATTGAAGAAGTCATCATTGACGTCGATGACGAATATACAAGCACAGTAGTTGATGGAATGAATCAGAGAAAAGCTGAAATGCAAGATATGCGATCATCTGGAGCTGGTAAAACTAGACTTACCTTTTTAGCACCATCACGTGGTTTAATTGGATATCAAAATAAATTTTTGACAGATACAAAAGGAACAGGAGTGCTAAACAGACTTTTCAACAAGTATGATAATTATAAAGGGAGCATTATTGGACGTAAATATGGTGCATTAATATCAACGGATACTGGCAGTGCTGCAGCGTATGCAATTTTCAACCTTCAAGATCGTGGAACTATGTTTATTGGTCACCAGTCAAAAGTATATGGTGGCATGGTAGTTGGAGAGCACAGTCGTGACAATGATCTCGAAATTAATGTTTTAAAAGGTAAGCAGCTTACTAACGTAAGAGCTTCTGGAACAGACGAGGCGGTTAAATTAACTCCCCCTAGAAAAATGTCACTAGAAGAAATGATGGCTTATATTAATGAAGATGAACTACTGGAGGTCACACCAAAAAATTTGAGACTGAGAAAGCGTTATCTCTCAGCAATTGATCGCAAAAGGGATCGTAAAACAAAATCTTAGCTGATTAGTTCTTTATCCCGTATCCTTTAGATATCACTATTGCCACGCCAACAATACATGCCAATAAAAAGCCAACAAGTGATACGATACTAATAAAAATATTAATATCTGAAGCGCCATAGAATGACCATCGCATACCATTTATCAGGTACACAACAGGATTAAAGTACGAAACTTTCTGCCAAAACTCGGGCAACATTTCAATTGTATAGAGACTACCACCCAAAAATACTAATGGAGTAATTATTATTAGAGGAACCACTTGAAGTTGCTCAAAATTGTCACTTAATAAACCTATAAGGAATCCAAATAAG